>NZ_JAIXMK010000205.1:0-7487 GCF_020328095.1 Streptomyces sichuanensis | reverse complement strand
TGTGGTCGCTGCCGGACGCGGTCCGGCTGGTGGCCGCCAGAGGCCGGCTGATGGCCGCACTGCCCGAGGGCGGCGCGATGCTGTCCGTGCAGGGCACCGAGCAGGACCTGGCCCCCTGGCTGGCGGGGCGCGCGCGGCGGGTGTCCGTCGCGGCGGTGAACGCCTCGGACGCGGTGGTCGTCTCCGGTGCGCACGAAGACATCACGGAACTGGAGGCCGACTGGGCGGGCCGGGGACGGCGGACCCGGCGGCTGCGGGTCAGCCACGCTTTCCACTCGCCGCTGATGGAGCCGATGCTGGCCGAGTTCGGCACCGTTCTGGCCGGGTTGACGGCGCACGATCCGAACATCCCGGTGATCTCCAACCTCACCGGCGAGACGGCCACGGCGGAGCAGTTGCGCTCGCCGGCGTACTGGACCGCGCACGTCCGGCAGGCGGTGCGGTTCCACGACGGGCTGCGCACCGCACGCAGGGCCGGTGCACGCGTCCTGCTCGAACTGGGACCGGGCGCGGTGCTTTCCGCGCTGGCCGGGCGGGACGCCGGGCCGGACGAGGCGAGGGTGCCCACCCTGCGCGGGGCCGATCGTGACGAGACCAAGGACGTGCTGCTCGCCCTCGGCGCGCTGCACACGCAAGGCGTGGAGGTGGACTGGCCCGCCGTGCTGCCCGCCGCGCCCGCCAGGACGGCGGACCTGCCCGGCTACGCGTTCCAGCACGAGAGGTACTGGCTGGTGCCGGACGGGAACGGGCTGAACCTGCGTTCCACCGGGCTGCTCCCGGTGGGCCACCCGCTGCTGGGCGCCACGCTGTCCACGGCCGAGGGCGACGGCGTGCTGCTCACCGGCAGGCTGTCCCTCCAGTCGCACTCCTGGCTGGGGGGCCACCAGGTGCGCGGCATCCCCCTGCTGGCCGGCACCGGCTTCGTGGAACTGGCCCTGGCCGCGGGCGAGCAGGTCGGCTGCGACCTGCTCGAACAGCTGACCGTCGAGGCGCCGCTGGCCCTGCCGGAGCACGGCGGGGTGTCGGTGCAGGTGGTGGTGGGCGACGCCGAGGAGACCGGCCGCCGCCCGGTGCGGGTGTACTCCCGGCCGGAGGGCGTGGGCCGGGCCGAGCCGGGCCCATGGCGGTCACACGCCTTCGGCTACCTGGGTGTCCGCACCGCGACGCCGGACACGACCCTCGCGCACTGGCCGCCGCGGGACGTGCGGGAGATCCCGGTCGCGGACGTCTACGACGAGGTGGTGGAGGGCAGGCACTTCCGCTACGAGGGCGCGTTCCGAGGTCTGCGGACCCTCTGGCAACGCGACCACCCCGACGGGAGCTCGGAGATGTTCGCCGAGGTCGCCCTGCCCGCCGAAGCGGCGGGGGACGCGAAGCGCTACAGCCTGCATCCGGCGCTGCTGGACGCGGCACTGCACGCGGTCGGTCTCGGCCCGCAGCTGGACGGGATCGACGAGGGCAGCGGCTCGATGCCGTTCTCGTGGTCGGGGCTGTCGCTGTTCCGGGCCGGAGCCTCGACGGTGCGGGTGCACGTCACCGGCGGGAACGGTGACGTGGCGATCACGCTGGCGGACGAGACCGGTGCCACCGTGGCCACCGTGGACTCCCTGGTGTTCCGGCCGCTGCCCGCCGACGAGTCCTACCTGCTGGGACCGGCCGAGGACGGCGCGGAACTGCTCGCACAGGACTGGGTCCCCGTTCGCCGGCCCTCCACAGTGGACGATTCCGGTGCGTGGCACGACCCTGGGACCGGTCGGCTCGACCTCGCGTCGCTGGCGGACGCGCAGGACCCGGTGCCGCCGGTGGTGGTGCTACGCCCGGCCCGACCCGCCGGGGACGACGTCACCGCACGGGTCCGCGCCGCGCTCACCGAGCTGACCGGCTACCTGCGAGTGTGGCTCACCGACCAGCGGTTCGCCGGTTCGCAGTTGGTGGTCCGCACCGAACGCGCGCTCGGCGTGCGCGCGGGCGACGAACCCGACCTGGCACTGTCCGCGGCCTACGGGCTGGCTCGCTCGGCACAGAACGAGTACCCCGGGCGCCTCCTGCTGGTCGACGTCGACGAGCCGGCCGACACCGCGTTGCGCGACGCGGTCGCCGTCGCGACCGCGGCCCGCGAGCCCCAGGTGGCGCTGCGCGCGGGCGAGCTGCTCGTGCCCCGGCTGCACCGCGACGACGGTCCGGCGGAGAGCGACGGCGGCCCGGCCGCCCGCACGCCCGACCCCGACGGCACCGTGCTGATCACCGGTGGGCTCGGGTCGCTGGGCCGCACGCTGGCCCGGCATCTGGCAAGCCGCGGCGCCCGCAGGCTGCTGCTCCTCTCGCGCCGTGGCGCGGAGAGCCCCGGCGCCGCGGAACTGGTCGCCGAACTCGGCCGGCTCGGCGCGCACGCCGAGGTGGCGCGCGGCGACGTCGCCCGGCGGGACGACGTGGCCCGGGTGCTGGCCGAGGTGCCCGCCGCACACCCGCTCACCGCCGTGATCCATGCCGCCGGTGTGCTGGACGACGGCCTGGTGGAGTCGCTGACCGATGGGCAAATGGAGAACGTGCTGGCGCCGAAGGTCGACGGAGCCTGGCACCTGCACGAGCTGACCCGGGAGCTCGACCTCGCCGGGTTCACGTGCTTCTCCTCCGCCGCCGGCGTGTTCGGCACCGCGGGCCAGGGGGCTTACGCCGCGGCCAACGCCTTCCTGGACGCGCTCATGAACCAGCGGGCCGCCGCCGGGCTCCCGGCCCGCTCGCTGGGCTGGGGCCTGTGGGCGCCGGACAGCGGGACCAGCACGACCGACGGGATGGGCGGCGGGCTGGCCGCCGCGGACCGGGCCCGCATGGACCGCACCGGGATCCGCGCACTGACCGTCGCGCAGGGCCTGACCCTCTGGGACACCGCGACCGGCTCGGACAGGGTCCACCTGGTGCCCATCGGGCTGGACCTGGTCACCGTGGCCGGTCTGGGAGAAGAGGGCATTCCGCCGTTGCTGCGCGACCTGGTCCGCCCGGCCCGCCGCCGGCGCTCCGCGCGGTCCGCCGCGCCCGCCGAGTCCCCGGCGGACCTGGCCCGCAGGCTGGGCGGGCTGAGCCCCGCCGAACGGGACCGGCAGCTCCTCAACCTGGTCCTCGGGCAGATCGCGGCCGTGCTCGGCTACCCGTCCGCGGACGGGGTGCCCGCCGACGGTCCGTTCGGAGACCTCGGATTCGACTCACTGAGTTCGGTCGAGCTGCGCAACCGGCTCAACACCGCCACGGGTCTGAACCTGCCCGCCACCTTGGTGTTCGACCACCCCACTCCGGCCATCCTCGCGGCGCACCTCGGTACGGAGGTCGCGCCGGATGCCGCGGGCGCGGAGGAGCCGGCGGACGGCCCCGCCGAGCGCGGCCCGGATCGGCTCGCCGGACTCGCGCAGGCGGTCGAGGAGGCACTGGCCGGCGAGAACGCGCAGCGCGACGCGCTGCGCGGACGACTGCGGGCGGCGCTGCGCGCGCTGGACGGCGAGCCGGGGCCCGGGGCGGACGAGCTGAGCTCGGCCTCCGTGGACCAGCTCTACGCCTTCGTGGACCGGGAACTCGGCGATGCGTGACCAGGCAGCCGGGGCCGCCCGGCCGACCGGAGAGGAACCGAAAGCTGTGGGCGAGGACCCGAAGCTCGTCAAGTACTTCCAGCGGGTCACCGCGGAACTCCAGCGCACCCGGGAACGGTTGCGGGAGCTGGAGAACCCCGTCGACGAACCGGTGGCCGTGGTCGGCATGGGCTGCCGGTTCGGCGGTGGGGTCGGCTCGCCGGAGGAGCTGTGGGAACTGCTCGCCGCCGAGCGGGACGTGATCACCGGCTTCCCGGCCGGCCGCGGCTGGACCGAAGACCAGATCTACCACCCGGAACCGGGCACGCCGGGCCGCTCCTACGTCCGGCACGGTGCCTTCCTCGACGACGCGGCCGACTTCGATTCCGAGTTCTTCGGCATTTCGCCGCGCGAGGCGCTCGGCATGGACCCGCAGCAGCGGATCGCGCTGGAGGTCACCTGGCAGGCGCTGGAGTCCGCCGGCATCGATCCGGCCGCGCTGCGCGGCAGCCGCACCGGCGTGTTCCTCGGACTGTCCAACGCCGACTACGCCACGGCGGTCCGCGAGATGCCCGAGGACATGCTGGGCCAGCTCTCCATCGGCAACGCGGGCAGCGTGACCTCCGGTCGGCTGGCCTACGTGTTCGGCCTGCAGGGGCCCGTGCTCACGGTGGACACCGCCTGCTCCTCGTCCCTGGTCGGAATCCACCTGGCCGTGCAGTCGCTGCGCGCGGGCGAGTGCACCCTGGCCCTCGCGGGCGGGGTGACCGTCATGTCCAGCCCGATGCTGTTCATCGACTACGCCCGGCAACGCGCTTTGGCGCCGGACGGGCGGTGCAAGCCCTTCTCCGCTGCCGCCGACGGCACATCGTGGGGCGAGGGTGCCGGGATGCTGGTGCTGGAGAAGCTTTCCGACGCACGTCGCAACCACCACCCGGTGCTCGCGCTGCTGCGCGGATCGGCGATCAACTCCGATGGCACCTCCTCCGGGCTGACCGCCCCGAACGGAACCGCGCAGCAGCAGGTGATCGCCGACGCGCTCGCTTCGGCCGGCCTGTCGCCCGCGGACGTCGACGCGGTGGAGGCGCACGGCACGGGTACCGAGCTCGGCGACCCGATCGAGGCGCAGGCGCTGCTGGCCGGGTACGGCCGCCACCGCGGCGACCGGCCGCCGCTGCTGGTCGGCGCGGTGAAGTCGAACCTCGCCCACACCCAGGCCGCGGCCGGAGTCGCCGGCGTGGTGAAGATGGTGCTGGCCATGCGGCACAGCACGCTGCCCAAGACCCTGAACATCGGCACGGCGACCCCCCGGGTCGACTGGGCGCAGGGCGGGGTCGAACTGCTCACCAGCGCCGTCCCGTGGCCGCGCGACGGGCGTCCCCGGCGGGCGGGCGTGTCCGCGTTCGGAGTCGGCGGTACCAATGCGCACGTGATCCTGGAGGACCCAGGGCCCGGCCCGGACACCGAGCCCGGCGACCGGGCCGTCCCGCCACTGCTGGCCTGGCCCCTGTCGGGCAGGACCGAACAGGCGCTGTCCGCGCAGGCGGCCGCGCTGCACGAGTACCTCGACCGGGCGCGCCCCGATCTGCTGGACCTCTCGTGGTCGCTGGCCACCGCCCGGGCGCACCTGCCGCACCGCGCGGTGGTGTTCGGCTCCCGCCCGGCCGACCTCGCCGCGGGCCTGACCGCGCTGAGCACGGGCCGGAACGACACCGGGAGCGCCACGGTGGTGACCTCCGGCACCGCCGTGCGGAACGGCACCACCGCGTTCCTGTACCCACACGAGTGCACCCCGGCCGTGGTGCGCGCATTGGCCACGCAGTACGCCGAGGCCGAACCGTTCGCCGAGCACCTCTCCGCATGTGCGGCAGTGCTGGCCGGGCTGGTCGGATGGTCCCTGACGGATGTGCTGCGCGGTGACCCGGACGCGCCACCGCTGGACCGGCCGGACGTGCTGGCCCCGGCCACGCTGGCCGTGCTGACCGGCGTGACACGAGTGTGGTGCGCGTCCGGGGTGCGCCCGGCGGCGCTGGCGGGACACGGATCCGGCCGGCTGGCCGCGTCCTGGGCGGTCGGGTGGCTGTCCCTGTCCTCGGCGCTGCGGATCGCGGCCGGGTGTCCCGCGGGCGCTGAACCCGAAGTCGTGGATGTCCCGTCTCCCGCGCCCGGCGTGCCGGTGCTGTGCGGGGACACCGGCCGTTGGCTGCGGGACCGTCCGGCCGAGGACGACTACCGCACGGTGCCGGCTGCCGAATCCGGCTCGGCCGCCCGAGAGCTGCGGGCCGATGGTCACCGACTGCTGCTCGTGTTCGGCGGGGACACCGCGGGCATGGCCGCCGGGCTGTCCGACGGTCCCGCCGTGCTGGCCGTGCCGGAGGAGACGGAGAGCGCGGCGACCGGTTCAGCGGCGCTCGTGCGCGCGCTGGGCCGCGCGCACGTGAGGGGCGCGGCGGTGGACTGGCGTGTCGTCCTGGGCGGCGCCGGCGCGCGGCGCATCCCGTTGCCCGGCTACGCTTTCCAGCGCAGCCGGTACTGGATCGAGCGCGAGTGGACCATGCCGGTGCTGATCTCCGGCGACCCCGGGACGCGCGAGCCCGACCGGCGCTCGCCCGCGGCTCTGCTGTGGGCACTGCCCGAGCAGGAGCGCAACGACCGCGTCGAGACGCTGGTTCGTGAGTGCCTGGGCCGGGCGCTGGGCAACGGACCGGATGACCACGTCGACGCCGAGGACACGTTCCGCGATCTCGGGATGGACTCGCTGGGCGCGGAGGATCTGCGCGATCAACTCACCACCGATGCCGGGGTGGAGATCGAACTCGCCGACGTGCTGAACTACCCCACGGTGGTCGACCTCACCGAGCGCGTACTGGAAAAGCTGGCCGACCGCGCCGAGGAGGGCACGCTCGACGAGATCGCGGGAACCGCCCGGTCCGGGAACGAGGTCCCGGCATCCGGCGCCGGGCCGGTGGACCCGGCGCCCGAGAACGCCGACGAAAGCGACGGCAGCCTGGCCTCGTTCTACATCCGGGCGATCCGCACCGGCCGGATCAACGCCGCCCTCCGCCTGGCCCGCGCGGCCTCCGAGACGCGCGACACGTTCGACCAGGACGATCCGCGCGATCTCGCCGAACTGCGCAAGGTGGGGGCGGGCGCGGGTGGCCCCACGATCGTCGGCCTCACCCCGCCGATCTTCCCCAACCTGGACCTGCCCTACTCCTACCTGCACACCGGGCTGGACCCCGCCTCCGACGTGTGGTCGCTGTGGTCGCCCGGATTCGCGGGTGAGGCTCCGCTGCCCGCCGACCGTGCCGCCCTGATGCGGATGCTGGCGAAACCGCTGCGCCGTGAGCTGGCCGGCACCCCGTTGATCATCGCGGGCTACTCCTCGGGCGGCTGGCTCGCGCACGACCTGGCCGCGCACCTGGAGCAGACCGGCGTCCCCGTCACCGCGCTGCTCCTGCTGGACTCGTACCTGCCGGAGGAGGAGATGGAACAGACCGAGACCCGCAGCGAGTTCATGCGCGAGCAGATCCGGCGACGTGACCTCATGGGCATGTCGCTCGACCGTCCGGACCGGACCGTGACCACCAGCGGCCAGATCGCGGCGATGGGCGGCTACAGCAGGATCTACAGCGGCTGGCAGCCCGGCCCGCTGAAGGCGCCCGTCCTCCACCTGCTCGCCAGCGAGGTCGTCGCGGGTGTGCCCACCAGCTCGGAGGACCACCCGTTCCCGGCCGAACTGGCGCACCGCGTGCGCAAGCTGCCCGGCGACCACTTCACCATCCTGTCCCAGCACGCCGACCTGATCTCAGCGAACCTGCACGACTGGCTGACGGAGGTGCAGCCCGCATGACGACCGTTCCCGATCTTCCCGACCTTCCCGACGCCACAGAGGTACTGGAGCACTTCCCCTTCGACGACGGCCGCGGC
>NZ_JAIXMK010000204.1:0-1875 GCF_020328095.1 Streptomyces sichuanensis | reverse complement strand
CGCGGCCCTCCGTGTCCCACTGCCGCGCGGCCGCGCCCAGTTGCTGCCGGGCGTGCAGCGTGGCGGCGTGCGTGTCGATCCACCCGCGCAGCCGCGGCCAGGCACGCAGCACCGCCTCGTGCGCCAGGGTGATGCCATCGGCGTCGACGGTGAGCAGCCGGGCGCGCGCGAACTCCTCCACCACCTCCAGGACCGCACCGGAGCGCGCGCCCGCCTCCTGGGACAGCTGCTCGCGCGAGACGCGGGCGCGGGTGGCCCGGCCGTCCTCGTCGACCCGCACCAGCCGCAGCAGGGCGTACGGCGCGGCTTCCTGACGGGCCGGCGCCAGCCGCGCGTACGCCCGTTCCGCGGTCGCCGCCACCGCCCCGGCGATCCCTCCCGCCTGCTGGTACCCCTCGACCGTCAGCGCCCCCTCGGTGCGGCGCTGCCACGTCGCCAGCAGCGCGTGGGACAACAGGGGGAGCACGCCGGGCCCGTAGCCTCCGGCCCCCTCGCCGCCGTCGGCCGCGCCGAGATCGCGCAGGACCAGCTCCACGAGCCCGGGCTCCGGCTCCAGGCCCACGGCGTGGGCCGGGCGGACGACCGCTTCCCGGATCTCCTGCGCCCGCAGGGGCTCCAGCGGCAGCTGGCCGTCGCGCAGGGCGGCCGCCAGCTCCGGGAAGGCCAGGCAGCGACCGTAGAAGTCCGCCCGCACGCCGAGGATCACCAGCGCCGCGCAACCGTCCCGGCCGCCGGGGAAGGCGGGGCCGGTGGCCAGCGCGTGCACGGCGCGCACGAACACCGTCTGTTCCTGCGCGTCCGCGCACAGGGTGAACAGTTCCTCGAACTGGTCGACGACGAGCACGAGTCGCACCGGCTCCGCGCCCCCGCCGTGCAGCCGAGGGGCGGCACTGCCGGCGCCGCCCGCGTTGAGCGCCGCGTGGACGGCGCGGGCGAACACGCCCGGCCCCCGGTCGAGCGCCTGCCGCAGGTCGCCGGGGGCGGCACCGCAGGTCTGTGCGACGCGGGCCAGCAGCTCGGCCACCGGCCGGTCCCCGGGCCGCAGGGTGAGCACCGGCCAGCGGCTCGACCCCTTCACCGGCAGCACCCCGCGCTGCAGCGCGGGTACCAGGCCCGCCTGCAGCAGCGAGGACTTGCCCGTGCCCGAGGCGGCCACGACGGCGGTCGGCCCGGAACCGTCCAGCCGCTCCGTGAGGAGGTACACCAGCGCCGCCGTCGCCCGCTCGCGCCCGAAGAACCAGTCCGCCTCCGCCGCGCCGAACGCCGCCAGGCCGCGGTAGGGACAGACCTCCAGCGGAGCGCCCCGCGCCCCCCGCCGGCCCTCCCCGGCCCGCGACACCAGCCGGGTCAGCTCGCCGCCCGCGCGCAGCACCCCCTCGCAGCGCCGGGCGACCTCCTCGGTCATCGGCTTCTCGCCCGTCTCCACCCGGCTGAGGTAGCCCTTGGTGTAGTGGACCAGGTCGGACAGCCCGGCCAGCGACATCCCGCGCGCCTGGCGGAGCCGGCGCAACCGCTCCCCGGGCGCCACCGTGGAGGCGGGGGAACCGCCGCTGTCGCCGTCCTCGCCATGTGGGTGCATCGGTGCTGTCCTTCGTGCCTTTGTGCCAACGGACGCGTTTCTTGCCCCAGGTTGTCCCCTCCGGTCCGCCCGGCGGCCGTGATCCGTGCACGCCGCACCCGAAACCGGTCCTTCGAGTGACCTCGCCCCGCCTCGTCACGGACGGTGACGCGTTGCTCCGTGCGGCCGCGCACGACTGGCCGCACGGCCCGCGCTCTGGTCATCTGTAAACGGCCCGGGGACCGGGCCCGGAGGAGGATGACGATGGATATCGGTGACCTGACCGAGGCGACACTCCGTGACCTGCGCCGCCCGCG
>NZ_JAIXMK010000203.1:0-6190 GCF_020328095.1 Streptomyces sichuanensis | reverse complement strand
ACCAACCGGCGCTCCCCGTACAGCGCCGAGGACTCGGTCCGGCTGCGCAACACGGTCGCGGAGGCGAAACGGCGGCTGGCCGAGGACACCAGGGTCACCCGCGCGGCCCGGATGGACGTCGAGGGCCGGCTCGACGCGGCGGCCGCGGAGGTCGACCTCACTCATTCGGCCGACGGGCTGCTCGTCCTGGCCGCCCCCGGCGAGCACCAGGTCTGGTACCTGCCCCGCTCGGTGCCGCAGCGGGTGGTCGTCGCCGACACCTTCCTCACCCGGAACCTGGTGGCCGCCCGTCTGCTGGGCGAGCCCTACTGGGCACTGGTGCTGTCCCAGAGCGGCACCCGGCTGTGGGACGGATCGGGGGACACCCTCACGGAGGTCACCGGGGAGGGCTTCCCGGTGCTGCCCGAGCTCCCCGACCACGAGGACGCGCTGCCCGGCCGCAACTTCGACAAGGTCGGCAACCACTCCCTGTCCGCGCGCGAGGAGTCGCACGTGGAGCGCGAGCGCCAGTACATGCGCGCGGTCGCCGGGGTCCTGGCCCCCGTGCTGGAGCGCCGGCCCCGCCCGCTGTACGTCGTGGGCCTGCGCGAACAGATCGCGCTCTTCGAGAAGCAGCTCCCCAACCCGGGCGTGATCGCCGGCCGCGTCGAGAACGGCGGCGCGGTCGGCAAGTCCGCGCACGCGATCCTCGACCTGCTGCACCCCGCCTTCGCCGAACGCCGCACCTCACGCCGCGGCGAAGTGCTGCGCCGCCTCGACGACGCGCGCGGCGCACGGCGCTTCACCTCGGGGCTGGACGAGATCTGGCAGACCGTCCGTCAGGGCCGGGTCGCCCTCCTCGCGGTCGAGGACCACTACCAGGTCACCGCCCGCGTCGACGGCAACGGCGGTCACCCCGTGCGGGTCGAGACGCCCACCGAGCCCCTGGCGGCGGATCCCGCCATCCGCGAGGACGTCGTGGACGAGATCGTCGAGACCGCCCTCAACAACGGCGCCGACATCGAGTTCCTCCCCGACGACACCCTCGCCGGGGAGGAACGCGTGGCCGCCGTCCTGCGGTACTAGGGCGGGTCCCAGCCGCTCGGGGCCGCCGGGGACGTACCCCGGCGGCCCCGACGGCGTCAGTGGAGCACGACGTTGTGGGCGGGGGTGACCTGCGGCTGGACGTGCCCGAAGCCGAGGTCGGAGACGATCGGGGCGAGGACGGCGGCGAACGCCTCGAACGCCTCGGCCGACTCCCACACGTCGGTGACGCGCCAGCCGCCGTCGACCGGCCCGGACACATGGGCGATCAGCCCGGCCGCCTCCTTGGGCAGGTCGGCGACGGCGTTGAAGCCGCGGCCGCCGGTGATGCGGTCGATGCACGCGTCGTAGACATCCTGCGTGGCGCCTTCCAGTTCGAACGTGACGACGATGGCCATGTGCTGCCCGCTTTCTGTTCGTGGCGGTCCCGGTGGGGCGGTTCCCTACCCGGGCCGGCCGCCGGTGACGCCCGCCGCCCGGGGCCACGGGATGCATTCCGGTTGGCGGCCGCACGTTCCGCACGCCGGTACGGGCACGCGCACGCGGCCGTGGAGGCCGGCCCTCCAGGACACGGTCAGGCGTCCGCCGGACCGGTGAGGATCCGGTCGAGGTGGTGGTCGAGGGTGCGCCGTACCCCCGCCAGGGTGCGGCGGCCGTGCAGGACGTCCATGCCGAGCCCGGTGACGCCCGACACCAGCAGGTCGGCCTCGGCCTCGGCCGCCGGGCCGGTGGCGCCGGCCGGGCCGCGGCCGGGCACCCGCGCGATGACTCCGGCGACGAGCCGCTCCACGGGCCGGGCGCCGTGCAGGAAGACCTCCGCCAGGCGGGGATCGGTGAGGCTGCGGGCGTAGTAGGCGGCGAACACCCGCAGGGCCGTACGGCGCTGCTCGTCCAGCGGCAGGAACTCCTCCAGGATCAGGCGGAGCAGCGCGCGCGGGTCGGCGGGGTCGCGCAACGCCGCGGCGCGTTCCCCGGCGTGACGTTCGTTCGCCTCGTGCAGCATGCCCAGCGCCGTGACGAGGAGGTCGTGCTTGCTGTCGAAGTGGTACTGCACCACGCGCAGGGACACCCCCGCCTCCGCGGCGACCCCCCGCATGCTCGCGGCCTCCAGCCCGCGCTCGGCGGCGATGCGCCAGACGGCCTCCGCGATCTGCCGGCGCCGGGACGGGGGAGCGGCGGCCGGGGCCGGCGCGGCCGCCGGCCGGGGCGGGTTCCTGCGGGCGCGGTAGGCCCGGGCCTGGCAGCTGCGCGAGCAGTACAGCGGCGGGCGGCCCCGGGAGGCCGGCGGCAGCCCGGCGCCGCAGACCCGGCATCCGGATTTCGTTTCGTCACGCATTCCTTCAGCATAACTTCAAGAATGTGTGACGTAATGGCGATCTATCCATGACTTTCCAAGGGATTGGCGACCCGCCGTTGATACGGTCGTAACGTCACGACCAAGAAATGCGGAGGCCGTTCATGAATGAGGGTTGGTACCGGCTGGGGATGCTCCTCGTGCTCGTCGCGGGTTTCTGGGAGGGCGTCATGGCCGTCGTCCTCCGCCTGTTCACGGACAAGGGGCCCGGGGTGATGACCGCCGCGAACTACCTGCCCGGTCCCTGGTGCTACGTCGCCGCCGCAGCCGTCGTCGCGGCCGCCTTCGCCGTCATCGCGCTGCTGGACGCCGGCCACAGGAAGGTCCTCGCGCGCGAGAAGGCCACCGCGGCGCGGTAACGCCGCGCGGGGCGGTCACGGGCCGAACGTCAGCGCCGTCACGCGCTCCCGGGACGTCCGGTCGAGCAGGACGACGGAGGCCGCCTCCGTCACCGCCTCCGGAACGGGCTGCGGTCCCGGCGTCGCCGGAAGGGGCCCGCTCCCCTCGGACATCGCGTGCAGGAGCCGGTCGAGCCCGCGCCGGTGCCGGGCGAACGCCCGTCGCGACGCCCACCGGCCGCGGGCCGCCTGGCCCGCCAGTGCCTCCTGCGCGCCCACGTCCAGCAGCACCAGATGCAGCTCGCGCCCCTGCCGCCCGGCGGTACGGGCCAGCCACCGGCGTATCCACGCCCGGCTGCCGCAGTCGTGGACCAGGAGCGGACCGCCGCCGCGCACCTCGGCGCGCAGCCAGCGGAAGTGCTCCAGGCGCGCCCAGGGCCGGTACACCGCGTAGGGCAGGCGCGCGGGCATCACCGCCTCGCACGCGACGTGCACCGCCCGCGGGTCCACGGCGGAGGGGGCGACGGGCGTCCGCCCGGGGCCCGCCGGGGGCGTGTCGTCCGCGGCGGCCTGTGACCAGCGGCGCAGCAACGTGCTCTTGCCGCTGCCGGGCAGGCCGGAGACGACCACGACGGCGCCCGGCGGGTAGCGGAGGACGGCCGGTACGTCCTCGTGCCGTCCGCGCAGGTCCATCAGCCCGCGCGGCGCGGCGCTCCCGCGTTCCGTCGCCCCCGCGGCCTCGCCGGCCCGCATCTCCGGCACGGCCGGCCCACCCGTCTCCGCCACTGCGCTACCGTCCCCTGCTCCGACCCGACCGCCCCGAGCCTCGCACGAGCCGCCGGGCCGGCCCTCGGGAGCCCCCGCCGGACCGGCCGGGGCAGCCTTGAGGACGTCTCAGGGAGCCCGCCGGTTCAGATCGCCGGACGCATGATCCTGCCGGATCCGGTCGAACGCGCCATCGAGCGACGACTTTGAGACAGCGTCACATTGCCAACCGTTGACACTCTCTTGGTGACCGCTTTACCGTCGGCCGAGGTGCGCATGCAGGGCCGCCGCCGTGAAGAACCCATCACTTTTTGGAGGTTCGCAATGGAGAAGCTGATCAGGAAGATGGCTCAGGACGACGTCTGGCGGGGCTGGGTGGCCGCCAACTCGGCCCGTGAGGCCGCCAAGAACGGCTGCATCAGCGTGTCCAAGTCCGGCTGCATCAGCGTGGTCAAGACCGGTTGTATCTCCTGACCCGTTCTTGATCAACCCCTGAGCAGACCGGAGGGGCCGCGGTGGCGCATTCCCCACGTCACCGCGGCCCGCTTCGCGGCACACCGCACCGGCTTCCTCGCACGGGGCTTCCGTTCGCCGAGCACACCTGAAGGGGTGGCACATGGAGGGCCAGCCGACGGCCGAAGTCGTCGACCGGATCAGGGACATCCCGATCTACCGCACGTCGGTCGAGCGGGGCCACTTCCCCATACTCGAAAAACCCGAGATCGCCCGCGGCTTCCCGGACAACTGGATGACCCCGGACCTGGCCGCGGCACTGGCGGCCGGCGAGGCGGAGTTCGTGCTCTCCACGGGCACCAACCACGCCCGCATGCAGATCATCCGCCCCCCGTACTTCCTGCTGAACTCCTATTACCGGCTGTGGAGCGAGCACCCCGACATCGCCCACACCTGGCACGAGGGCTGCCGGCGCCTGTCGCTGACGACCGTGCTGGCCACCGAACACGTCGCGCGGGTCAACGCGAAGAAGCGCGGGGCCGAGCCGGCCGCGGTCCCCGGCCCCGAGGACCGGCGGCTCGACGACCGCACCAGCTACCTCAACCTGCGGCTCGACCCCGCGCTGTGGGAGCGCGACGACGTCGAGCGGATGCTCGCCGAGATCCGCGCCGCCCGCGACGCACACCCGCAGGGCGCCTACCACCTGGACTGCTCCGGCTACCACCTCGCGCACCTCGTGCGCAAGGTCCGCGCGTGGGGGCTCCAGGACGCGTTCCCGCAGCCCGCGAGCATCATCCACGCCTACGAGTACACCCCGGTCAACGTCCGCCGCTTCCTGCAGGAGCACTTCGCCTGCCCGATCGTCGACCTCTTCGGCAGCACCGAACTGGGCTACCTCTACTACAGCGTCGGCGACCACGACGGCCGCTACCGGCCGTACCTCGACGACATGAGCGTCGAGCTCGTCCCCGTCGTCCCGGGCAGCGAGATCTACAGCCTCATCGTCACCAGCGTCCGCAACCCCCACATGCCCCTGATCCGCTACCGCTCGGGGGACTGCGCCCGCACCGTCGACGGCACACCGGACCCCACCCGGATCTCCCGCTTCTGCGGCCGCGAGCGGGAACTGCTCGCCACACCGCACGGCCCGGTCTCCCAGGGCGACCTCGACGACTGCGTCACCGGCGCCTCCCCCCGCGTCTTCCTGCAACAGCTGCACGTCACGGGCGAGGCACAGACCGAGCTGCAGTACGTGACCTTCGACGACCGGCCGCTCGACGGGCCCGCCGCCACCGCCCTGGAGCAGTCCGTGGCGGAGCTGACCGGCCGCTCGTGCTCCCTGCGGCACCGCACCCGCATACCCATCGGGAAATCCGGCAAGTACGCCTGGCTCGCCGACGACCACTGACCCTCCGGACGGGACGCACACCATGACCACACAGCCTCAGGTCTCCGCCGACGACCTCAAGGCACTGCTCGGCGACGCCCTCCACGCCGAGGTGGTGACGCACGTCGCCGACAAGACCGGCGAGACGCCCGACCGCGTCGAGCGCCAGGTCACCGAATGCCTCCGCTACCTCTACCTCGTCTCCCGCCACCAGGACCGGCTCGCCGGCCTCTTCCTGCCCGTCGAGCAGGACATCGACGAGATATGGCACTACCTCATCCTGCAGACCCGCGAGTACCGCGCCCTGTGCGAGGAGCGGCTGCCCGGCCGCTTCTTCATCCACCACCGCAGCATCGCCTACGAGGACTACCAGCAGGAGCCGGGCCGCGAGCAGGCGCTGGAGGAGGCCCTGCGCTGGATACCGCTCTACGTGCGCGCGTTCGGCCCCTTCGACGAGGGCGCCCTGCCCCACTGGACCATCGTGCGCTTCCTGCACGAGCAGATGGACATGTCGCTGCAGGACATCGCAGCACTCGAACCGCTCGAACCGCTCGGCGCGGCGTAACCCGCCGCCCACCACCCGAAGGAAGGGCCGCATGAGCACGCGCTCCGGCGCTCCGGCCGCGCCCGCCGCCCCCGCGGACGACGAGGTCCCCGAACAGAAGCGCATCCTCACCGTCCTGGTGATCGCGCAAGTGCTCAGCGGCGTGGGCCTGGCCGCCGGCATCACCGTCGGCGCGCTGCTCGCCGAGGAGATGCTGGACTCCACCCGCCTCGCCGGAGCGCCCGCCGCCCTGTTCACCGGCGGCGCCGCGCTCGGCGCGGTGGGCATCGGCCGCATCAGCCAGCGGTGGGGCCGCCGGCCCGGCC
>NZ_JAIXMK010000202.1:0-8294 GCF_020328095.1 Streptomyces sichuanensis | reverse complement strand
GGGACGCGGCGCGGGCCGGTCCTGGGAGGGTGCGGCCGGGGCCGGCGCGGAGAACTCCGCGGCGGGCACCGGGGTGACGGGGGCCGGCTTGGCCGGAGCCGCCGGAGCGGGCTTCGGGCCGGGGCGCGGACCGGGGGTCGGCGCGGCGCCGGACGGCTTGGGGGTGGTGGGGGTCTCCGCAGCCGGCTTGGGGGCCGGGGCAGCGGGACGGGGGGCACCCGGAGTGGGGGCACCCGGCTTCGGCGCGGCCTTGCGCGGCGCCGCGGGCTTCGCAGCGGACTTGCCGGCGTTGCCGCCGGGTCCCTGCAATGCGTCAGTCAACTTGCGGACGACCGGCGCCTCGATGGTCGAGGACGCCGAACGGACGAATTCACCAAGTTCTTGGAGCTTGGCCATGACGACCTTGCTCTCCACTCCGAACTCCTTGGCGAGTTCGTATACCCGGACCTTAGCCACTTCGCTCCTTCTAGGTCCGGGTGTCCACCGGACCGTCGCTACTTCATGGGCGTACTCATCGCGTACTCATCGAGTGCTCATCGCAATCTCGACCTACTTCCAACTCGCGAGGTACCTGACATGGGTCTCCCCGCGCAGGCGGGGCCGATCTCTACTGCTGATCGATCTGTTCGACGTACTGACGCAACTCCGCCGTGTCGAGCGGACCCGGGCTTTTGAAGGCCCTGGGGAACGCCCGGCGGCGCACCGCCAGATCGAGGCAGACCAGTGTGGGATGCACGGAGGCACCCCGGCCGGGCAGCGTACCGCGAGGGTCGGGGACGCAGACGCCCTCGATCACCACGGTCCGCAGCAGTTCGCCCTTGGCCGCTCGCTCCCGGCACCCCACACAGGTGCGCTCAGGGCATGCGCGGGCATGCGTCCGGCCAGACACTGGTTAAGTCTACCTCCCCGTGCCGACCTCACCCCTTCGGGGCACTGTGCGTGCACGTATACGTTTCGGCCATGATCGGCCAGGATTCGGGGCCCGGGGCCGGGCCCACCGGGGGGATGCGGGCCCCTCATGGTCGTTTTACGGACCAATCGGGGCCGCTCGGGGCGGCTTGCCGCACGCCCCCCGTCGCTTCTGTGCGCTGCCCGCGGGTCAGTCGCGCTCGGGCTGCTGCTCGGTGTCCGGGCGGATGTCGATCCGCCAGCCGGTGAGGCGGGCGGCGAGACGGGCGTTCTGCCCCTCCTTGCCGATGGCGAGGGAGAGCTGGTAGTCCGGCACGGTCACCCGGGCGGAGCGGGCGGCGAGGTCCACGACCTCGACCTTGCTCACCCGTGCGGGGGACAGTGCGTGCGCCACCAGCTCCGCCGGGTCGTCCGACCAGTCGACGATGTCGATCTTCTCGCCGTGCAGCTCGGCCATGACCGCGCGGACGCGGCCGCCCATCGGGCCGATGCAGGCGCCCTTGGCGTTGAGGCCGGAGCGGGTGGACCGGACCGCGATCTTGGTGCGGTGGCCGGCCTCGCGGGCGATGGCGGCGATCTCCACCGAACCGTCCGCGATCTCCGGGACCTCCATGGCGAAGAGCTTCTTCACCAGGTTGGGGTGGGTGCGCGAGAGCGTCACCGACGGGCCGCGGACGCCCTTGGCCACGCGGACGACGTACGTCCGCAGGCGGGTGCCGTGCTTGTACTCCTCGCCCGGCACCTGCTCCTGCACCGGCAGGATGGCTTCCAGCTTGCCGATGTCGACCAGGACGTTCTTGGGGTCCTTGCCCTGCTGCACGATGCCCGCGACGACGTCGCCCTCGCGGCCGGCGAACTCACCGAAAGTGATCTCGTCCTCGGCGTCGCGCAGACGCTGGAGGATGACCTGCTTCGCGGTGGTCGCGGCGATCCGGCCGAAGCCGGAGGGGGTGTCGTCGAACTCGCGCGGCTCCTCGCCCTCGGCGAGGTCCTGCGGGTCCTCCTTGGCCCACACCGTCACGTGCCCGGTCGACCGGTCCAGCTCCACGCGGGCCCGGCGACGGCTTCCCTCGGTGCGGTGGTAGGCGATGAGGAGGGCCGACTCGATCGCCTCGACCAGCAGGTCGAAGGAGATCTCCTTCTCTCGCACCAGACCCCGCAGGGCGCTCATGTCGATGTCCACGGCTACGCCTCCTCCTGAATCTCGTCGGATTCGTCTGCTTCGTCGACGGCCTTGTCGGCCGTCTTACGGTTGAACTCGATCTCCACGCGCGCCTTCGCGATCTCCGCGAACGCCAGCCTGCGGGCGGTGGCCTTGCGGCCCTTCACGCCGGGCACCTCCAGGTCGAGGCCCTCGTCGTCCACGGAGACGATCCGCGCGACGAGCTCACCGCCCTCCGTCAGCTGCGCCTTGATCAGCCGGCCGGTGGCACGGACGTAGTGGCGGTGCTGGGTGAGGGGGCGGTCGGCGCCGGGGGAGGTGACCTCAAGGACGTACGGAGCGCCGCCCATGACGTCCGTCTCGTCGAGCTTCGCGGAGATGTCGCGACTCAGATCCGCACACGTGTCCAGCTGCACGCCCTCGTCGGAGTCCACCACGATGCGCAGGACGCGCCGCTTGCCGGCGGGTGTCACCTCGACCTCTTCCAGCTCCAGCTCTCGCGCGCTGACGAGAGGGGCGAGCAGCTCGCGCAGCCTCTCGCTCTGGGTGGTGCTCATCCGGGTGACTCCTCGGCCGCGTGTGCTGTTGTGGGAAAGTCGCGTGTCAGGTCAAAGCCTATCTGTTCCGGCAGCCGGCTGACGATTCGGTGCCCGGTCCACGGCCGGCCGGCCGCGCGCCGGTACGCTCGCGTGCGGTGATCATGCCCGGACGAGGCGGAAAGAGGATCGTGCCGCTCACGACGACGACGCGGGGCGCCGACGACCCGCGCAGACGCAGGGTACTGGCCGGGGCCGCGGCGGCCCTGCTGACCGCCGGCGGCAGTGCGCTGCTGGCCGGATGTTCCTCCGGCGGGGCGGGTGCTGACGGGCGCTCCGCCGCGGACGGACGGCTGCGCGAGGGCGCCGCCCGGGACAGCGCGGCGCTGCTGGCGCGTTACGACGCGACGATCGCCGCGCACGCCGCCCTGGAGTCCCGGTTGCGGCCCCTGCGGGCCGATGTGGCCCGGCACGCCGAGGCGTTCGGCGCCTCTTCCGCGTCTCCTTCCCCGTCGTCCGCATCGACGTCCCCTGCCGCGTCCCCGCCGGCCGGGGGCGTGCAGGTGCCCGGTGAAGAGCGGGCGGCGCTCGGGGCGCTCGCCGACGCCGAACGCCGCACGGCCGACGCCCGCACCGCCGCCCTCGGCGGGGCCGGCCCCGAGCTGGCCCGTCTCCTGGCCTCCGTGGCGGCGGCCGGCGCGGCCCACGCCTACCTGCTCACCGGAGGTGGCTCATGAGGCGCTCCCGCTCCGGCGAGGTGCTGGCCGCGGCGCAGGCCGCGCTGGCCGCCGAGCACGCGGCGGTCTACGGCTACGGGGTCGTCGGCGGACGGGTCGACGACGCGCGGGAGGCCGAGGCGCGGGAGGCGTACGACGCGCACCGGGCCCGGCGCGACGCCATGATCCGCGCCGTCCGCGACCTGGGCGCCGAGCCCGGGGCCGCGGCGGCCGCGTACGCCCTGCCGTTCCCGGTGCCGGACGCGGCGGCCGCGGTGCGGCTGGCGGCGGAGCTGGAGAACCGCGTCGCCGCCGTCCACGCCGATCTCGTCCGGGCCGCCACGGGCGGTCTGCGCGCCGAGGCGGCCGCCGCGCTGCGGGAGGCGGCGGTGCGCGCGGTGCGCTGGAGCGGCGGCAGCGTAGCCTTCCCTGGGCTCGCGGAGCGGGCCGCTTCCACCGGGCCCGGCGGCTCGCCGGGCGGCCCCTCCCCGCGGGCCTGATCAGCGAAAGAACGAAAGGGACAGCTCAGGGATGGCCAACGCTCACGACCGCCTCGAACCGCCGGAAAGGCTGGTTCGGTCCCTGGGCTCGGACCCCGCCTCCGCCTCCGTCACCGCAGAGGTGGCACGGCGGTGGCTCGCCGCGCTGCCGGACATCGCCCGGGAGTGCCTGGCGCACTGGGAACTGACACCCGAACGGGTGCAGATGCCCGGCGGGCGGACCAGCATGGTCGTCCTCGTCCGGCAGGCCGACGGCACGCCCGCCGCGCTCAAGCTCTCCCCGCCCGACGGCACGACCGCCCTCGAACACGCCGCGCTCGCGCACTGGGACGGCCGCAGCGCGGTGCGTCCGCTGCGCGTGGACACGGCGAACGGGGCGCTGCTGCTGGAGCGCCTGCACGGCGACGTCAGCCTGCGCTCCCTCGCGGAGCCCAAGGCCCAGCTGGAGGCGGCGGCCACGCTGCAGCGGCTGTGGGTGCCCCCGCCGGCCGCGCCCGGCCCGGACTTCCCGACCGTGGCCGCTCACACGGCGGCGGCGGCCGACGTCCTGCGCTCCCACCGCGAACAGCCGTGGGCGGCGGACGTGCGGGCCCTGCTCGACGAGGCGCTGGAGCTGCACGGGGATCTACTGGCGGGTACCGCGGAGGAGAGCGCCGTGCTGCTGCACGGCGAGTACCACCAGGGCACGGTGCTGGCCGCCGACCGCGTGCCGTGGCTGGCCGTCGCGCCCCGCCCGCTGGTCGGCGAGCGCGCGTACGACCTGGCGTGGCTGGTGCGGGACCGCGCCGACACGCTGCTGGCGGCACCGGGGGCCGCCGCGGCGGCCCGGCGACGGGTGGCGAAGCTGTCGGAGTCACTGGACGTCGACGCCGGGCGGCTGCGGGGCTGGACGCTGTTCCGGGCGGCGGAGGCGGGTGCGCTGGCGCTGGCGCGGGGGGAACGGAGTCAGGGGGAACTCCTCCTGGAGTTCGCGGGGTTGCTGTAGGCCGGGGCGCCGCCCCGGACCCGGTCCGGGGCGCCGGACGGGCTGGAATTCAGCCCGTCCGGCTTGAGGACAAGAGAGGGCGGGTGGGCGAATCTCCGCCGTCAGCGCCCTGCCGGCACCGCCTCCGTCAGCCTCGACACCGCCTCGTCCACCGGCAGTTCCTCCTTCTCGCCCGTGCGGCGGTCCTTCAGTTCGACCACGCCGTCGGCCGCGCGGCGCCCCACGACCAGGATCGTCGGCACCCCGATGAGTTCCGCGTCCGTGAACTTGACGCCCGGTGAGACGCCCGCCCGGTCGTCCAGCAGGACGCGCACCCCCGCCTCGGCCAGGCGTGCGGCCACCGCGTCGGCCAGTTCGCTCTGTACGGCCTTGCCGGCGGCCACCACGTGGACGTCCGCCGGGGCGACTTCGCGGGGCCAGCACAGACCGGCGGCGTCGTGGGTCTGTTCGGCGAGGGCGGCCACCGCGCGGGAGACGCCGATGCCGTACGAGCCCATGGTGACCCGCACCGGCTTGCCCTGCGGGCCCAGCACGTCGAGCCCGAACGCGTCGGCGTACTTGCGGCCGAGCTGGAAGATGTGACCGATTTCGATCGCCCGCCCGATCTCCAGGCCCGCCCCGCAGCACGGGCAGGGGTCGCCGGGCTCGACCACGACGACGTCGAGGTGGCGGTCGACGGTGAAGTCGCGGCCGCAGACAACGTTGCGCGCGTGCGTGTCCGGCTTGTTGGCGCCCGTGATCCAGGCCGTGCCGGGCGCGACGCGCGGGTCGGCGATGTAGGGCACGTCCGCCAGTCCCTGCGGGCCGACGTAGCCGCGGACGAGGTCGGGGCGGCCGGTGAAGTCCTCGGCCGTCACCAACTCCACGACGGCGGGGGCCAGGTGCTCGGCGAGCTTGCCGAGGTCCACCTCGCGGTCGCCGGGCACGCCGACGGCCGTGATCGTGCCGTCGACCTTGACGAGGAGGTTCTTCAGGGTGGCCGAGGCGGGCACGCCCAGGTGTGCGGCGAGGGTCTCGATGGTGGGGGTGTCCGGGGTGTCCAGCTCCTCGACCGGGCCGTGGGCGGAGGTATCGGCGGGGGCGACGACCGTGGTCACCGCCTCGGTGTTGGCCGCGTAGTCGCACGACGGGCAGTCCACGAAGGTGTCCTCACCGGCCGCCGCGGGCGCCAGGAACTCCTCCGACGCCGAGCCGCCCATCGCACCGGAGACGGCGGAGACGATCCGGTGGTCCAGGCCGAGGCGTTCGAAGATGCGCCGGTAGGCGGCGCGGTGCAGCCGGTAGGACTCGGCGAGGCCCTCGTCCGTGGTGTCGAAGGAGTAGGAGTCCTTCATCTGGAACTCGCGGCCGCGCAGCACGCCGGAGCGGGGCCGCGCCTCGTCCCGGTACTTGGTCTGGATCTGATAGAGGATCACCGGCAGGTCCTTGTAGGACGTGCACTGGTCCTTGACCGTCAGCGTGAAGATCTCCTCGTGCGTGGGCCCGAGGAGGTAGTCCGCGCCCTTGCGGTCGCGCAGCCGGAAGAGCAGGTCGCCGTACTCCTTCCAGCGGCCGCTCGTCTCGTAGGGCTCCTTCGGCAGCAGGGCGGGGAGCAGGACCTCCTGGCCGCCGATGGCGTCCATCTCCTCGCGCACCACCCGCATGACGTTGTCCAGGACCTTCTTGCCGAGGGGCAGCCACGTCCACACCCCCGCCGAGGAGCGGCGCACGTAGCCGGCCCGCACCAGCAGCTTGTGACTGGCGGTCTCGGCGTCGGCCGGGTCGTCGCGCAAGGTCTTGATCATCGCGGTGGACATGCGCTGGACGTGGGCCATGGGACGTCTCCTGCTGCGTGCGGGCGTACGGGGCGTGATGGCGAGGAGACTAACCGCAGCCACTGACAACCGGAAAACGGTTTACCCCGGCTCCGCCCCTCGGTTGTGCGCAGCTCAGCTCAGCAGCGGCAGCGGTGCGCCCATCACCGCGTAGGGGCTGGCCGCGCTGGGGAAGACCACGTGGCGGGCGAGGTCCCGGTAGCCGAGCTTGCGGTAGAGCGCCCGGGCCGGGCTCTCCCTGTCGATGGCGGAGAGGATGGAGCGCGGCTCCTGCGCGGTGGCGGTGATGCCGGTGATGAGGGTGCGGCCGATGCGGCGGTTCTGGAAGGCGGGGTGGACGTGCAGCTCGGTGATGACGAAGGCGTTGTCGAGCCAGCCGTCGCAGCCGTTGGCCCGCAGGTAGGGCTCGACGACGGTGGACCACCAGTGCGTGCGGTCGTTGGGCATGCCGTAGACGAAGCCCACGAGCCGGCCCTCGGCGGTGGTGGCCCCCAGGGCCCGGGCGCCGGGGCAGGTCAGGTGCCGGAGCACGATCTGGCGCCGTACGCCGACCTCCTCGGGGGTCAGCCCGAAGGCGACGGCCTGCACGGCCAGCGCCTCGTCCACCCGCGCGGCGAGGTCGAGCGGTCCGACCACGATGTCATCCATGCGGGGAGGCTACCCGCACGTCTGCCCGGGCCCCCTCAGAACAGCACGCTCATGAAGGCGCCGACCTCTTCGAAGCCCACCCGGCGGTACGAGGCCCGCGCGGCGGCGTTGTAGTCGTTGACGTACAGGCTCACGACCGGGGAGACCTCGCGCAGCGCGTGGCCGAGCACGGCGGCCATGCCGGTCACGGACAGGCCGCGGCCCCGGTGCTCGGGGGCGACCCAGACGCCCTGGATCTGGCAGGCGCGGTCGGTGGCGGCGCCGATCTCGGCCTTGAAGACGACGCGGCCGTCCTCGATGCGGGCGAAGGAGCGGCCGGAGCCGACGAGCTCGGCGACGCGGGCCTGGTAGAGCAGTCCTCCGTCGCCGGCGAGCGGGGAGATGCCGACCTCCTCGGTGAACATCGCCACGCAGGCCGGCATGATCACCTCCATCTCGTCCTTGCGGACGCGGCGCACGTACGGGTCGGGCTCGATGCCCGCCGGCATGGACCGGGTGACCATCAGGGGCTGGTGGGCGCGGACCTCTCGGGCGGGTCCCCAGTGGGGTTCGAGCAGGGACCACAGCTCGGTGGTGGCGGGGGCCGGCCCGACGATGGAGGAGCAGCGGCGGCCGGAGCGGCGGGCGCGGTCGGCGAAGGCGCGTACGGCCTCGGGGCCGGCGCAGATGGGGACGAGGTTGGCGCCGGCGTAGCAGAGCGACTCCAGGCGGCCTTCCGCGTACCAGCCCCACATCTCGCCGCCGAGCCGCCAGGGGTCGAGTCCGGCGACCTGGACGCGGGCGGCGACGAAGGCGTTGGCGACGGGGTCACGGTCGAGGACGGCGAGGGCGGCGTCGAGCTCGCCGGGCTCCAGGACCTTGGTGGTGGACGTCGTCAGCACGTGTGCGATTGCCTCACGGTCGCGGGCCGGGGGCCATGGGGAACGGGTCCTGGCACTGTACCTCCCGGTTTCCCGGGGCACCTCCCTCGCGGCCGGATATGGCGGTGCCCCGCCCGGGAGGGGCGGGGCACGGCCGTGGTGCG
>NZ_JAIXMK010000201.1:0-9180 GCF_020328095.1 Streptomyces sichuanensis | reverse complement strand
CAGTCCGTCCCGCACCGCGATGCGCCCGGGAAGGGCCCGGACCGAGGCCGCGAAGCCCTCGGCCAGGCTGCCCACGGCGGCCGGGGCCCCGGCGGGCGTCACACCATGCTCCTTCAACCCCTCGACCTCCGGGAGTCCGGGCGTCGCCGCCCGGTCGGTGCGGAGGGCGGCGCCGTACGTTCATGCGCACTCGCGCGAAACGTACCGCTGACGGAGGGGGCCGGGGAGTGACTTCACACAGGCGACCGGAGGGGGGCCGCCGGCTCGGGGGCCCAGGACCGGCGTGCGTCGCTGCGCAACGCCGCGGCGAGCAGCACGAACCACACGCCCACGAGCAGCAGATGGGCCCGCTGGGTCAGCCCGTGCCAGCCCGGCCGCCCGAACAGCGGCCCGACCGTGGACAGCGCCGTCAGCAGGGCGCTGCCCAGCACCCAGGGCCCCCAGCGGCGCAGCAGCGGGGAGCCGGGGCGGCCGGTGGCGGCCGCGGCGACGAGCAGGGCCATCGAGGCGAACAGTGCGGCGTGGACCAGTGCGCTGGTGGTGGTGTGCCAGGGGTTGACGGCCTCGCAGGGGCTCTCCACCGACGGTGCGCAGCGCATGGGGACGACGACGTCGGCGACGGAGGAGGCGCCGAAGGCGACGAGCGACCACCAGCCGGCCTTCGCCAGCCGGCCGGGCGCCGGTCCGCGCGCCAGCAGGGCGCCCGTGACGACGAGCACGGCCGCGACGACCTCGATGCTGCCGAAGAGGCCGTGGAAGCGCTGGTCGGCGGCGTAGAGCTCGCTGACGTAGGAGTGGCGCGCGTCCAGTCCGGTGGGCAGGAGGAACTCCAGCACCCAGTCGTTGTAGACGACCGCCGCCATGGTCAGGAGCAGGGGTGCCCACACGGCGGCGCGCGGGCCGGCCGCGCGGCCCGGGCCGGGGCCGGCGGCGGTCCGCGGGAGGGTGGAGGGTTCATGCATCGGCGGGTCTTCAGTTCGGGCGGACGGCGGGTGCTCCGTACGCCGGA
This sequence comes from Streptomyces sichuanensis, assembly GCF_020328095.1. Lineage (NCBI taxonomy): Bacteria > Bacillati > Actinomycetota > Actinomycetes > Kitasatosporales > Streptomycetaceae > Streptomyces > Streptomyces sichuanensis. The sequence goes on along the minus strand of NZ_JAIXMK010000201.1, from coordinate 8,171 downwards.
GACGTGACCGCCGGGCCCGGCGAGGAGGGGGGCGCGGACGACGGCGACGGTGTGGCCGGCTTCGACGACGCGGTGGCGGTCGTGGTGGGGCCCGGGGTCACGCCGTCCTTGGGCGGGGTCACCGGCTGGTCCTCGTCGCCGTTGCTGCCGGAGGGGCGCTCGAACCACTGGCGGTTCTCGGTGTCGTAGAGGACCAGGGAGGCGAGGTCGGACTCCGCCGAGTCGACGGCGACCAGTTCGGAGGGCCGGTAGGCGGGCCAGCTGTCGCCCTTGGCCTTGAGGCTGCCCTTGACGGCGACCGGCGCCTTCAGCGGGTTGCCGCACGCGCAGCGCACCCGGGGCGCGCCCCGCTCGTCGACGAGCACGGCCGTGCCGGCCTGCAGGACGGACTGGAAGCTGGTGGGGGAACCGTCGCGGTAACCGTGGTTGGTCACACGGGTGTCGGCGCGCAGGGCCACGGGGGTCAGGCCGCGCAGGAAGCCGGCGAGGGTGCCCTGGGGGATGCCGGCCGCTCCTTCGAAGGCGCGGGCCCTGGCCTTGTCCTGGTTGAGGAAGCCGATCTGGCGTTCGACGTCGCAGCTGGCGTAGTTGCGGGTGCCGCCGTAGAGGCCGGGCTTGGAGCCGGGGACGGTGCGGACGCCGCCGCCCGTTCCCGGCGGGACGGCGGGGGCCGCGCTCGCCTCGCTGCCGTAGCCGCGGGCCGTCGACTTGGTGAAGGGGTCGCGGCCGTCGGCCGACGCGGACTGCAGGAAGACCTCGCCGGTGCCGCCGCTCTGGCGGAAGAAGTAGACGGCCAGGGCCGCGGCGACGACCACGGCGCCCGAGACGAGGACGGCCCGCGAGCGCCACCAGGGCGGCCGGGGGCGGTCGCCGGGGCCTGCGCCACCCGCACCTTCGGGGCCGCCACCGCCGCCACCGCCGCCGGCCGGCCCGCCGCGACGCGGCGGCTCGGCGCCGGACGGGCCGCCGGACGTGTCCGAGGGCTGCGCCTTCCAGTCCGTCCGGGTCGGCTCGTGGTCACCGGACGGGGTGCCGGGCGGCGGTGTGCCGCGTCCGGGCAGGGGGCCGGGCGGTGGACCGGTGGGGCGAGGTTCTGACGGCGGTTCGGACGACACGGCCCTTCTCCTACGCTTGATTCATCCCTTTTTACCGCCCCTGGGCACATTGTGTGCCGCAAACCCGCCCGCCTCGCAAGCGGGGCGCACGGGTCGCATGCCCCCGTCCCGCCCCGCGACACCCCGAAGTCCGTGGATTCCCCCGGCCGCCCGCGCGGACGGGTGGCACGGCGGCAACGGGCTTACGTTGGGCTGAACCGCCACACCGGCCATCGCCAACCCGTCCGGAGACAGCGTGAGTCACCCACCGCCGCCCAGCCGCCCGGCCCCGGAGCGCGCGCCCGGCGCCGGGGCCCTTTCCCACGAGCTGCGGATGTGGTGGGACGCGCTGGCGGCGGTGGCCGCCGGGGTCATCGCCATGCTCGTCGTCGCCGTGCTCGGCCTGTGGGCCGCGGGCGCGGACGCGCTGCCGGCCGGCGCGTTCCCGGCCGTGGTGGCGGCCACCGTGGTCACGGCGGTCGGCGGCACGGTCGAGCTCTCGGGCGGCGCGGGCTTCGTGGGCCGTACGAGCGGCGGCCTGGTCGTCGTACCGCTGTCGGTGACCCTTGCCGGCGCCGTGGCCGTCGCCGTACTGTTCCTGCTGCCCCTGCGCCACCGTGCGGTGGCCGGCGGAGCCGAACTGCTGGGCAGGGCCGCGCGAACGGCCGTGCTGTGGCTGCTCGCCGTCTGGATCGTCGCGCTCGCGGCCCGGCACACGTTCCGCATCTCGCTGGGCGAGGACTTCATCGACGAACTCGGGGAGGCCCTGGGCGCCACACCCACCGTGGGCTTCCGCGCGGCCGTGGGCCCCACCCTCGGCTACGCACTGCTGTGGCTGCTGGTGCTCCTCGCCATCGCCACCGCCGTGTCCCGCAAGACGCCGCTGCCGTCACGGCTGCTGCGCTTCCAGGACTCGGTCCGTCCGGCGGCCTTCGCGATGCTCGTGGTCCTGTTCGCCTACGTGGTCATCGGTCTGGTCGTGGGGGTGGCCGTGGCCCTGTCCCGCGGGCACGCCGACCGGACGCTGGCCGTCCTGCTGCTGGGCCTTCCCAACCTCGCCTGGACCGGCCTGGGGATCGGGCTCGGCGGCGCCTGGGAGGGACAGGTGCCGGCCGCCGACATCGGCCTGCCCGTGCCCAAGCCGCTGGCGGCCGTCCTCCGGGAGAACGACGGTGGCCCGGCCACGCTGGACCTGGCCTCCCTCTCCGCCCACGACGGCCGGGCCTGGCTGCTGGTGCTGCTGGCCGCGCTGGCCCTGCTCGCAGCCGGATTCGTGACGGCCGTACGCTCACCCGGCGACCGGCGGCACTGGCAGCACGCCCTGCAACTGGCGGTGGCGGCGGCGGTGACCCTGCTGGTCGTCGGGCTGCTCACGCACGTCGAGGCCCGCTTCGGCCTGTCCCTGCTGGGCATCGGCGACCTCGGCGACGACTTCGGCGGCGAGGTCACCCTCCAGGCGCAGCTGCCGCGCCTGGTGGGCCTGGGCGCACTGTGGGGCTTCCTCGCCGGCTTCCTGGGCAGCCTGGCCGCTTCGCGGGTACGCCGCCGGGGCGAGGTGGACACCCCGCCCCCGTGAGGCGGCTACGCGAAGGCGTCGTGGCGAGCGCGGTCCCACTGGGCCTCGAACTCGTCCCGGCCGACCTCCTCTTCGACCAGCCGTGGGTCGAAGAGGTCGACGACGGGCGGGTTGAAGGCCCAGTCGTCCGGGCCGCTCCTGAAGGCGGTGCCGTCCCCGGGCATCCTCACCTGTCGCAGCCGGCGTCCGTCCGGCCCCACCTCCAGCAGGTAGAGGGTCGGGTCCTCATCGTCCTCCCCGTCCCAGCGCCGCCGCAGGTGGACGACGCTCCTGCCCGCGAGGGCACCGAACCCGGGCCGGCCGCGCTGGGCGTCGCGCTCCTTCCTCAGCCCGTCCAGACCGACGGGCAGGACCGGCGCGTCGAGGTCGGTTTCCTCCAGGTCCCACTCCCCGGCCTCCTCGGTCAGGGCCGCGTCGTCGACGACCTCGACCTGCGCGATCGTCTCCCGTACCTCCCGGGGCGACCTGGCGTGCACCCACCACCACGACGTCCCGCCCATACCGCAGTCGTACAGGACGAGGAAACGCCGCTTGGCTGCGGCACCGGTGTCTTTCATGCCGTCAGGGCCCGTGCCTCCGCTCGCGCCTACTCCGCCGGTTCCGCGATCAGGGCGGTGGCGACGCGGCGGAAGCCGGCCCGGGCGTAGATGCGGGCCGTGGGCTCGTCGCCCGCCGACAGGAAGACGGTGGTGATCCCGCGCGCCCGGGCGTCGGCCACCAGGGCCGCCGTGACCGCGAGGCCGAGACCGCGGCGGCGTGCGGCGGGAAGCGTGCCGATGCCGACGACCTCGCTCACCGTGCCCACCGGCTGGTGCTGGCCGGCGCACAGGGGCGTGCCGTTCTCCGTGGCGACCGCGACGGCCGTGAGGCCGGCGCGGAGGCGGGAGGCGATCCGGTCGACGGTGCCGTCGTCGGTGAGGGCCCGTTCCGTCGCGGCGAGGGCCTCCGGGCCCGCGGTGCCGACGCCCGTACCGGGCTCGCCGAACGCGACGAACGGCGTGGCGACCGCGCCCGCGAGACCCGGATCGTCCGGCCCCACCATGCGCACCGACACTCCGTCACCGACGGCCGGGGCGTGCGCCGGTGCGTTCGCGTCCAGCACCATCAGGGGGTGTTCGTGCACCACGAGGCCCGCCTCTTCGGCGGCCCGGCGGAGCGCCGGCGTCGTCTCGGCGACCCATTCGAAGCTTTCGGGCAGGCCCAGCTCGCGCTGGCGAGCCCGTACCCGGTGGACGTCGGCGGCGGTCACCGCCGCGTCCTGCCGGCCCAGGGCCGGGCGGCCGTAGAAGGGCCAGCCGTGGCCCTCCCGGACGAAGAGGGTCAGCGGCCCGAAGTCCTCGGCCCGGGCCACGCTGCGCGGCACCGCGTCGTAGTACTCCTCCAGCCGGTCGAGGAGGGCCCGCTCGCTGTGTTCGTGATGATCTGCAAGTGTCACGGACGGCATCCAACACGGCCCGCGGCCGGGCGGCCAGTCAATAAACCCTCAGCCGTCCGGGGGGCCTTCCCGGCGGGGAGACGGACGCCCGCGAAATTCATGGGATTTCCGTGTCCCGTGGGGAACCATCAGCTGTGGAAGGCGCTCTCTCGGAGCAGAGGCGTACGGATGTGCGGGATCAACCCACAGGCGGGGGCGGTACATGACGCGATATGTGGCAGAGCAGCGGTCGTCGAAGGCGCGGCGGGCCGCCGTGAGAACGGTCGCGGCCCTGGCCGCCGGGCTGGCGCTCACCGTGGGCGCGGCGGCGCCCGGACAGGCCGCGGGGAGCGGGCCGGCGCCGGACGGCGCCCGGGCGCAGTCCGGTTGTGACACCCCCGTCGCGGGCGGCGCCTCCCCGGCGGCCGCCGCGACGGCGTCCGACGCGCCGCCGGCGCTCGCGCCGGCCGGCACCGGGAAGGCCGCTCAGAAGATCTCCTTCGGTGTCGATTCCCAGCTGCCCATCGGCCTGTGGTCGTCCTCGAACGTCACGCTGCGCACGCCCGTCACCAAGGGGACGGTGCGCCTGGACGTCAGCAGCCGGGGCTTCAGCACCGCCTCCCTCGTGGTGCAGCGCTACGACGCGGCCGCCCGTCGCTGGGTCGACCTGGACGTGAAGCCGGGCAGCGGCAGCTGGCCCACCCGGGGCGTGTTCACCTTCCCCGTCACGGCCAAGGGCGCCGACGCCCGGCACCCCCACACCGTCGCCCTGCGGCTGCAGGACCTGGACCGTCCGGGCACGCTCACCGTCGCCGCCTCCGTCGACGACGGCCGCGGCCACACCTACCGGGCCCCCGCCCGCAGCACCACCGCGACGCGCCCGGAGGTCACCGTCGGCGGCTGGCAGCGCTCCACCACCCTGGAGCGCGGCGGGGCGTCGCGCGCGGTCACGGTGACGGTGAAGAACACCACCAACCGCGCCTACCCGGCGCTGCGCGCGTCCTACTTCGCCTACGGCGCCGGCGGGAGCCGCGCCCTGGCACCCAAGGACCTCAAGCTGCGGCAGCACCGGCCCGGCGCCGGCTGGGCGGAGGTCCCCCTCGTCGCGGGCGGCTGCGACCCAGGCATGAGCGCCACGCTGCGCCCGGCGGTCACGGGGGCGCTCGCCCCGGGCGCCACCGCCGTCTACCGGCTGACCGTGGGCGTCAACCGATCCGCCCCGCACGAGGTGACCCACGCGGACGCCGGAGTCTCGGTGGGCAACGGCGACATGACCTTCTTCTCCCGCGAACTCCCGTTCGCCGTCAAGGGGCAGAAGCCGGGACGCTAGGCCGCCCCCGGCCTCCGTCCCGTCGCGACGGCCATCGGCCCAGGCCGGTGGCCGTCGCGCTGCCCGTGTGTCCGCTGTGTGAAGCCGTGCGCCGACTGCTTGTCAACAATGGCGGATGACGGTATCCATGGGAGCGAACGACACGAAAACCTCCGGGTAAGGGCGGCCGATGACGAGTGGTGACCGAGTACCTCGCCAGGGCGGCCGGCCACTGCTGCGCGCGTTCGACCAGCGGCTGAACGAGCTGATCGCCGCGATCTACCCCGACGAGCGCAAGCGCCCCGGGTACGCCCGGCTCGCCAAGGAGATCCGGGAGACCACCGGCGGCTCCATCTCCGGCACGTATCTGTGGGAACTGGCCACCGGAAAGAAGCGCAACGTCACGCTCGAACAGCTCGACGTGCTCGCGGAGTTCTTCGGCGTACCCCCCGAGTACTTCCTCAGCGAGGAAGTGGCCGAGCGCGTCAACGCGCAGCTCGCGCTGGCCATCGCGCTGCGCGACACCCGGGTCCGCAACCTCGCCCTGCGGGCGGACGGGCTCTCCGCGGCGACCCTGGACGCCCTGCTCACCATGGTCGACGAGGCCCGCAAGGTGCAGAACCTGTCCAGCGTGGAGACGGGCGCGGAGACGGGCGACGAGAATTCCCTCGGGAAATAAAATTATCCGACGTTTCATCAATTCGAGGGAACGTCAAAATCGCTATTGACCCACCTCGAATGCGGAGCGTACTTTCGAGCTCATCGAGAGCGAATCTCTTTGAAGGTACCGGCCGACCGGGTACCGGCAGCCTAGACTCCCGGGCCCGTCATTTCCGGTCACGGCGGACGACGCCCCAGCGCGTCGGCGCCCCCGCCGCGGGGGCCTGTCCCTGCATCCACCTCCTCTTGCACGCGACAGGCCCCTTCTTCCCTTCATGCACCATGAAAGGGGTTGATCCCCCATGTCCCTCAACCGAGACGAAGCCACGACCCTGAGGACGGCGGCCGCCGCCGTCGCCGCGGCGATCTGGCACCACGTCACCCTCAGCAACGCCGATGACGTGGTCTTCTTCGCCAACAACCCGACGCCGCTGCCCCCGGGCACCCTCGTGGTCGTCGGCCGCGCCGACGGTCAGTTCGACGTCTTCTGGCTTGAGTGAGGCAGGCGAAGAGAAAGGGGCCATGGGTGGACATTGCTCCGGCCACCCATGGCCCCTTCCGGCGTCATCGCGCTATTGCGGCACGGCGATTGGCCGTCAACGCTTGGGCGTGTTCGCCTCGGTGACGTTCACTCCGGCCCACGCCTTGTCCACCGCACGGTATTCCGCGCTGTCGGCGCCGTGAATGTCCGCGGCCGCCTGCAGGGTGGCCGTACGCGCCTCGTGGAAATCGGTCGTGGAGACCATGTAGCGGGTGAGGGCCCGGTAGAAGATCTGCTGCGCCTTCTCCCGCCCGATGCCGGTCACCGCCGCACCGTCGTAGGTGGGCGAGTCGTAGGTCACGCCGCCGATGGTCTTCTTGCCGCTGCCCTCGGCCAGCAGGTAGAAGGCGTGCGAGGAGACCCCGGAGCCGGCGTGGACCTCACGGTCGTAGGAGCCCTCGTCCCAGTAGTCGACGGTGGCTTCGAGCTTGTCGAGGGACGGCTTGTCCAGGCGGCGCAGGAAGGTCTGCTCCAGGCCGAGCTTCTCGCCCAGCAGGTAGTTCGGCGGGTTCGCCGCGTTGTTGGCCGCGAACTCGACGCCCGCGCCGAAGATGTCGGCGAAGGACTCGTTGAGCGAGCCGGCCTCACCGTACTGGTTGCCGGCGGCGTCGACGCGCGTGGGCTCGAAGCCCGCCGTCGCCTCGATGACGCCGTGGCTCAGCTCGTGTCCGGTGACGTCCAGGGCGACCAGCGGCTGCTTGAACGTTTCGCCGTCCCCGTCGCCGTAGAGCATGCAGGCGCAGTCCGGGGACCAGAAGGCGTTGCCGACCTTGTCGCCGTAGTGCACCAGGGCACGCGGGCCCGCGCCGTCGTTCTTGATGCCGTTCCGCGCGAACGTCTTCTTGTAGTAGTCGAAGGTGCTGGTGATGCCGTACTGGGCGTCGACCGCCGCGCTGGCGGGGTCGCCGGCGGTGCCGTTGCCCCACTTGTTGTCGGTGTCGGTGAACGCCTTGCCGCTGGTGAACGTCTCCAGCTCCCGCTTGCCCGCGTTCCGGGTCTCGCCGTCGCCGCGGCTGGGGTCCTTGAGCGTGAAGGAGCTCTTGGCCGTCTGCGTGGTGATCAGCGGCACGCTGCCCGCGAAGATCGAGGCGCCGGTGCCGTTGGCCGGCGCCGGGAAGGCGCCCGCGGCGGGCTTGGCCGGGCCGGGGGCGGCCGGCTTGGTGGCGGTGCGCGGGGCGGCCTGCTTCCCCTCGGCGCGCAGCGTGGACTTCAGCTTCGGCGAGATGAAGGCGTCGCTGTGCGGGGTGCTGCTGATGACCTTGCCGGAGGCGGCGTCGACGACCACGGAGTGGGCGGTGCCCGCTTCGGCGCCGCGGCTGCCGGTGACGGTCACCCGGTAGGCGAGGACGGCGCCGTCGGCGCGGGCGTCCACGACGAGTTCGGCCTGGCCGGCGGTGCCGCCCGCGGCGTCGGCGGCCTTGGCGGCGGCCTGGCCGGCGGTCAGCTTCGGGGTGACGGTGGGGACGGTGACCTGACGGTTCGTCGCCCGGGTCACGCCGGTGTAGGCGTTCTTGGCGTCCAGGTGGACGACGAGGTCGCCGCCGATCACGGTGACGCCCTGGTGGGTCCGCTCGAAG
>NZ_JAIXMK010000200.1:0-9187 GCF_020328095.1 Streptomyces sichuanensis | reverse complement strand
GCGGACGGTCGGGGCGGCGGACGGTCGGGGCCGTCCGGCGCAGCGCGGCGGCGGCACGGGAGCCGCCGCGCACCGCTCGCTGCCGGGGGAACGTCGCACCGCTCGCCGTGGCGGCGCCCCTGGGCCGGTGCCGCTGCCGCGGCGGGCCAGGGGCGGGCACCACTCTCCGCGACCGCTGCCGGAACACGTGCCGGTTCCGCCGCGCACCGCTCGCCGTCAGTGCCCACGGCAACGGCAACCCACTGGGCCGAGTGCGCGTCCGTCGTGCGGGGGCGGTGCGGCTGACGGAGCGTGGTGGCATGCGGTCGGTCCGTCTCGCCCCCGGCTCGCGCGGACGAGAACGTCCCGCGCAGATGCCGGCCGCATCAGGCGCGCGGGCGTTGCCGTGGCTCGCGGGCGTCGCCGCCGTCTACGCCTTCGCCCAGCTGGTCCTCGTCGTCCCCGGGACGGGGCTCGGCTGGGACGAGACGGTGTATGTCAGCCAGGTCGACCCGCGGGCCCCCGCCGCGTTCTTCAGCGCGCCGCGGGCCCGGGGCGTCACGTTCCTGGCCGCGCCGGTGGCCGCGCTCACGTCCTCCACGGGAGTGCTGCGGGTGTGGCTGGCCGCGCTCTCCGGCTGCGGTCTGTTCGTCTCGCTGTGGGTGTGGCGGCGGCTGCTGCCGGTGCCCGTCCTGGTGGTGGCGGGGGCGCTGTTCTGCGGGCTGTGGGTGACGCTCTTCTACGGACCGCAGGTCATGCCCAATCTGTGGGTCGCCTTCGGTGCGCTGTGTGCCACGGGCTGCTTCCTGCGGGCCGCGCGCGACGGCAGCGACCGCCGTGCGCGCACGGGGCTGCTGCTGGCCGTCGCCTTCACCGCACTGATGCGGCCGGGCGACGCGGTCGCCCTGGTGCTGCCGCTCGCGGGAGCGGCACTGGCGGTACGGGCGTGGCGGCGGCCGGCCGTCCTGGCGGCCCTCGCGGCGGGGGTCGTCCTCGGCGGCGCGGAGTGGGTCGTCGAGGCGTACGTGCGGTACGGCGGTCTGGCCGCACGTCTGCACCGGGCCGGGGAGATCCAGGGGGGCTGGGGACTCCGTCTCGCCCTGGGGCACCATGTGCGTGCTCTGCAGGGCCGGACGTTGTGCCGCCCCTGCGACGTGCCGTGGCGTCATCCCCTGACCGCCGCGTGGTGGTTCGCCCTGCCCGTGCTCACCGCGGGCGGGCTCGTCGTGGCGGCCCGGCGCCGGTGCCTGCCGGAGGTCGCGACACCGGCTTTGGTGGCGGTGTGCGTGGCGGTGCCGTACCAGCTGCTCGACTACGCGGCGCCGCGCTTCCTGCTGCCCGTGTACGCGCTGCTGGCGCTGCCCGTGGCCCTCTTCCTCACGGCAGTGGCGACCACTGTCCGGCCGCCCCCGGCCCGAGGGGTGGTGCGGCCGCTGGGGGCGACGGTGCTCGCGCTGGCCCTGCTGGTGCACGGGGGTGTGCAGTACAAGGTGCTGGAGAAGGTGGTGTCCCGCAGCGGGGACAGCCGGGACGCCTTCGCCCGCGTCGTCGGGGAGCTGCACCGGCTGGGTGTGCGCCCGCCCTGCATCGTCTCGGGGACCGAGGCCGTGCGGATCGCCTTCCGGGCCGGCTGCGCCTCGCGCCAGACGAGTGGTCATGACGGCAGCATCACCGCGGCGGAGCTCGTCGCGGCGGCGGGCCGTCACCCGGTGGCGGTGGTGGTGAGCGCGGGCCGGGCCACTCCCCCGTACGCGCGCGGCTGGCACGCCGAACCGCTGCCCCCGCTGCCGGGCGAACCGGCCGGCCTGCGCGTGCACCTTTCCGTGCCACCGGCGTCCGGCGGCGTGCGCCGTTCGTGAATTCGGGGTTCGGCCGAATGGCTCAGCGACGGGCTTTACGGCTTCTCGGGCTGGATACACTCCGGGAGTTGCCCGGCGTCTGCATATGAGGAGTGCCGTCATGGCCGAGGTGAAACTCAGCGCCGAAAAGCGTACCGACTTCGGCAAGGGGGCGGCCCGCCGCACCCGCCGCGAGAACAAGGTGCCCGCCGTCATTTACGGTCACGGCGCCGACCCGAAGCATGTGGCGCTCGAAGGCCACGCACTGATGATGGCCCTCAAGACGCCCAACGTGCTGATCCGGCTGGACATCAGCGGAAAGAACGAGCTCGTCATCCCCAAGGCGGTGCAGCGCGACCCCCTCAAGGGTTTTCTCGTCCACGTCGATTTCCTCGCCGTGAAGAAGGGCGAGAGAGTCACCGTCGACGTGCCCGTCCTCACCGAAGGCGAACTCGCGCCGGGCGGAAATCTGCTGGACCACATGCTCAATGCGGTTTCGGTCGAGGCCGAGGCCACGCATATCCCCGAGTCGTTCACCGTCTCCATCGAGGGGCTGTCGGCCGGACACACCGTGCGGGCGGGTGACATCGAGCTGCCGCGGGGCTGTTCCCTGGCCGTCGACGAGTCCACGGCCCTGCTGCAGGTCGTCACGGCACAGACGGAGCCCGAACCCGAGGCCGAGGAGGGGGCGGAGGCCGCGGCGGAAGAGGCCGCCGCACCGGCGGAGGGTGCTCCCGAGGAGGAGAAGCCCGCGGAGGGCGGCGAGGGCTGAGGCCCGTAGCGCCTGCGGTCGTGACGAACGCCCCGCCCCCCGGGGTCCCGGGGGGCGGGGCGTTCGTCGTCCAGCGTTCGTCGTCCGGCCTTCGTCGTCCGGGCTTCGTCGTCCGGGCTTCGTCGTCCGGCGCCGACTGCCGGCGCGGGGGCTGCCGCCCTAGCGCCGGCTGTTGAGGAATCCGATGACGACGGCACCCCACCAGCAGATCTGGGAGATCAGGGCGGTGGCGCCGCCCCAGATCAGATGGCGCGGCGCGGCGGGCTGCCCGGCCATCCGCTTGTTGAGCAGCCCCGCCTGCAGGCCGTTGAGGGTCAGCGCGAGGACCAGCACCAGCTTGATGCGGGTGAGGGTGGCGGAGGGGTCGGGGTGGAGCACCATGCCGCTGAGGACGAGGACCGCCAGCCCGGCCCAGATGGGCAGGTGGAGGCGTCCGGCGCTGCCGACGGCCTCCCGCAGGGTGCAGCGTCCGGTCATCCACAGCAGGCCGTGGTAGTCGGCCACGAGAACGGCGCCGAAGCCGAGCACGAGGCCGACGAGGTGGGCGAAGAGCGCCGCGGTGTGCAGGGAGGCGTCCGCCTGGACGTGCACGGAGACCCATACCGACCCGGCCCAGGCCGCACTCGCCGCCACCGCGGCCCCGCCGACCGTCCACCAGGAGTCGAACAGGCCGACCGGCCGGGCGGCCCTTTCGGTGGGTGCCCCGGCGCCGCCCGCCCCCGACAGGGACAGTACGGACACGGTGGGGTCGGACGGCACAGCGGACACGGGGAACTCCAGCACGAACACTTACCGGCTATGCAGGTAAGCCTTACCTAAATGACTGCGTCATAGTGGGGGACCCGGACACCCGGACACAACTCCTGCACCCAAGCGTGACCTGCTTGTTGCCCGTCCGAGATCAGACTCTGCTGACGGTTTCGGCGCCGATGCGGTGCCGACGGTTCACCACAGGAGCCGGGCGGCCGTCACCCGGTGCAGGTGGACGAGGATGTCGGTGGAGTCCGCGAGGGCGGTGTCGCGCAGTGGCTCGGGATAGGCGGTGCCGTAGTCGCGGGTCGGCCGGGGCGTCTTCAGCCAGGCACGGGCCGCGGCCGGTGCGGTGCGCATGTCGAGCACGTAGTTCCGGTGGGGCAGGCGGTCCAGGGTGTGTTCGTTGCTGCCGGGCTCGGCCGGGCCGACCGTGCAGACCTCCACCCGCGACTCGTCGGGATCCGTCGTCGCGTTGAACGACCCGGCGCCGAAGGTCAGCCGCACGTTGACGTAGTGCCTGCCCAGACGGTCCTTGAGGAAGGCGCCCTGCATCCGCGGGTAGCGGGCCGGGTCGGTGCTGACGTAGGAGACGTGCGCGTTGTGCGCGGACAGCAGCACCTTGTCGCCCGTGTGCTCCTGCCACCAGGCGACGTTGGCGGCCATCTGCTCGTCGCGGTACCGCATGGCCCGAGCCGTGTCGGCGGGGTCGCCGAGGTCGTACGCGTACTGGCCGGCCACCTGCGCGATGTTCCGGGCGTGCTGGACGACCCGGTCGAAGGCGCGGCGGTCGCCGGCCGGCCGCTGCGCGAGGAGCAGGTCCAGCGCCTGGCGGGCCCGTCCGGCCATGTCGCGGCGCTCGGCCGGCGGGCGCTTGAGGTAGCCGGTCATGTAGTCGCCCACGGAGGTGCCGGGCGCGGGGCGTTGCAGGCGGTAGAGCTCGGTCAGGCGCGGGAGCAGGGCGGGGTGGTGGGCGGTGACGTAACGCGTCACCTCGTCGAAGGGCTGTGGTCCGGCGTAGCCGATGTCGTCACCCACGAACCGGACCTTCTCGGCGTGGTCCCGGTTGTACGTGCGCATCCACTCGATGAGGTCCCGGTACTCGGTGGTGTTCCAGAAGCTGTAGTCGCGCTGGAACTCCTCCTTCATGATCTGCCGCAGGTTTCCCGTGCCGTGCAGGACGTAGTCGTTGAGCCGCATCCCGGTGCTCCACGGCGCCTCCAGGGCGAAGGCGGTGAACCCCTTCTCCTGGACGAGGTAGCGCAGGACGCGGTGCTTGTTCGTGAAGAACTCGTGCGAGCTGTGCGTGGCCTCGCCCAGCCCGACCACCGTGGCGTCGCCGACCATGCGGCCGAACGGGCGCAGGTCCTGCAGGTCGCCGGTGGGCTCGGTGGTGCGCAGCGGGCGGGCTGCGCGGGCGAGGGCCGCCACGGGGTCGTCGGCGCCCGAGCGGGCGGTGGCGGGCTGCGCGAGCGCTCCGGCCGCGGTGGCCGTCGCCGGCAGCAGCGCGAGCAGGAGCAGCAGCGCCGGCATCCGCCGGCGGCGAGGATGGTGCGCTGTGTGGGCCATGTCCTTCATGGTTCCGGCCGGGGGTCCGCGGCCACCATCCGACGGCCCTCACCGTGGGGGTGGGGGCAGCCCCACCCGCGGGGCACCGGCGTGTTTCGCGGGCCCCGCCGGGCGCCTGGGTCACAGTGGTGCGGGGGAAGGCAGCGGAGCGCGGCGAGGACGGTGCTGGTGGAGACCCTGGTCACGGAGATCGCGCCGGACGTCTACCGGCTGTCCACGTACGTTCCCGACGCCGACTTCCTGTTCAACCAGTTCCTGGTCGACGCCGAGGAGCCGCTGCTGTTCCACTGCGGTCTCAGGGCGCTGTTCCCCCTGGTGTCCGAGGCCGCGAGCCGGGTGGTCCCGCTGGACCGGCTCGGCTGGATCACCTTCGGCCACGTCGAGGCCGACGAGTGCGGGTCCCTGAACTCCTGGATCGCCGCGGCGCCGCGGGCGAAGGTCGCGCACGGCGCGATGGGGTGCCTGGTGTCGGTGAACGACCTCTCCGACCGGCCGCCGGTCCCGCTGGAGGACGGTCAGGTCATCGACCTGGGCGGCCGACGGGTCCGGCGCCTGGAGACCCCGCACATGCCGCACGGCTGGGACGCGGGCCTGCTCTTCGAGGAGACCACCGGCACCCTCTTCTGCGGCGACCTCTTCACCGCGATCGGCAACGCCCCCGCGCTCACCGAGCAGGAGATCGTGGGCCCCGCGCTCGCGGCGGAGGACGTCTTCGGGGCGACGTGCCTGACGGCCGCCACCGCACCGCTGATGCGGCGTCTGGCGGACCTCGCACCCACCACGATGGGGCTGATGCACGGCCCTGCCTACGCGGGCGACTGCGGCACGGCGCTGCACGAGCTGGCCGACGGCTACGCCGAGCGCTTCGCCCGCTCCCAGGACGGCTGAGGGGAACGGGGCACGCGATGGCACTGCACCAGGGCAAGCACGACCGGGCCGACCGGCGCGGTTACGCGGTCAACCCCTTCTTCGGCGAGGCCGACCCCGTCGCCGGAATGGCCGTCGAACCGCCGCGCCGGCGGCTGCCCGAGGGGCCCATGACGGCGCAGGCCGCCTACCAGTTCGTCCATGACGAGCTGATGCTCGACGGCAACTCCCGGCTGAACCTCGCCACGTTCGTCACCACCTGGATGGAGCCCCAGGCCGGTGTCCTGCTGTCCGAGTGCCGCGACAAGAACATGATCGACAAGGACGAGTACCCGCGCACCGCCGAGCTGGAGCAGCGCTGTGTGACGATGCTCGCCGACCTGTGGCACGCCCCCGACCCCGCCGCCGCCGTGGGCTGTTCGACGACCGGGTCGAGCGAGGCGTGCATGCTCGCCGGCCTGGCCCTCAAACGGCGCTGGGCGCTCGCGAACGCCGGCCGTTACCGGACGGGCGGCGCGCGGCCCAACCTGGTGATGGGCGCCAACGTGCAGGTGTGCTGGGAGAAGTTCTGCAACTTCTGGGAGGTGGAGGCGCGCCAGGTGCCGCTGGAGGGCGAGCGCTTCCACCTCGACCCGCAGGCCGCCGCGGACCTGTGCGACGAGAACACCATCGGCGTCGTCGCCGTCCTCGGCTCCACGTTCGACGGGTCCTACGAGCCGGTGGCCGACGTCTGTGCGGCGCTCGACGCCCTGCAGGGGCGTACGGGCCTGGACGTGCCGGTGCACGTGGACGGCGCGTCCGGCGCGATGATCGCCCCGTTCCTGGACGAGGACCTGGTGTGGGACTTCCGGCTGCCGCGGGTGGCGTCCGTGAACACCTCGGGTCACAAGTACGGGCTGGTCTACCCGGGGGTGGGCTGGGCGCTGTGGCGGGACCGGGCGGCGCTTCCCGAAGAGCTGGTCTTCCGCGTCACCTACCTGGGCGGGGACATGCCGACGTTCGCCCTGAACTTCTCCCGGCCGGGGGCGCAGGTGGCCGCGCAGTACTACACGTTCCTGCGGCTGGGCCGCGAGGGCTACCGTGCGGTGCAGCGCAATGCCCGCGCCGTGGCGTCCACACTGGCCGGGCGGATCGGTCAGCTGGGCGACTTCCGTCTGCTGACGCGGGGCGATGAGTTGCCGGTGTTCGCCTTCACGACGGCCGAAGGCGTCACGAACTTCGACGTCTTCGACGTCTCGCGGCGCCTGCGCGAGCGGGGCTGGCTCGTCCCCGCCTACACCTTCCCCCCGAACCGGCAGGACCTGTCGGTGCTGCGCGTGGTGTGCCGCAACGGCTTCACGCTCGACCTCGCGGAGCTCTTCCTCGCCGACCTCGGGGAGCTGCTGCCGGAACTGCGGGGCCAGGAGCGGCCGTCGGGGCGCCCGGAGACGGTGGCCACGGCGTTCCACCACTGAGGGCGGCGGCGGTCGTACGGGGGTGTCAGGTCAGTCGTGCGGGACGACCGCCACCGGGCACGGTGCGTGGTGGACCGCGGCCTGCACCACCGAGCCCAGGCGGGGCGTGAGGGCGGGGCGGTGACGGCGGCGGCCGCACACCAGCAGGCCCGCTCCGCGGGCGGCCCGGGCGACGGCGTGTGCCGGGCTCTCCATCCGGACGCTCTTCACCACCGTGACCCCCGGATACGCCGCGCACCACCGTCGGAGCGCCGCGCGCAGCTCCGCTTCGGCCGCCTGCCGGAGGGCGCCGGCGACCTCGGGGTCCACGCCCCAGGGCGCGTATGCCTGGACCGGCAGGGGGCTGCCGTGCACGACGCGCAGGGGAACGGCGCGTGCGGCCGCCGCGGCGAAGGCGAAGGCGTACAGCTCCTCACTGGGGCGGTGGAGTCCGGCGGCCAGGACCACGTCGCCGGCGGGGGCCGTGCCGGCCCGTACGAGGACCACCGGCCGGGCGGCGCGGCCGGCGACGTGCAGGCCGATGTCGCCGAGGAAGAAGCTCTGGAGACGGTCCAGGCCGCGCGAGCCGAGCACCACGACGGCGGATTCGTCGGCCGCCCTCAGCAGGGCCGTGACCGGTTCCTCGGCGACCAGTTCCTCGACGATGGCGAGGTCCGGGAAGCGCTGGTGGACCTCCGTCTGCGCCGCGTGGACGATGCGCTTCGCCCAGTAGTCCTGGTCCTGCTCGGCCGGAACGCCCTCCGGTTCGGGGACCAGCAGGACCCAGGCGTGCAGGAGGCGCAGCGCGACCCCGCGCCGGTCCGCCTCCGCCGCCGCCCAGTGCGCGGCGGCCAGGCTCTCGGGCGAACCGTCCAGACCTGCGGTGATGGCTGCGGGCTCCATGGCGACCGCCTCCGTCCGTGTGCGGGGCCCTCTCCCCCTCCCAGTGTCGGTCCATTGCACGGCAACCCGCGGCGTGCGTCCGCTCGTACGCCGGGGGCCCGCCGGGGCCGGCCATCGGCAGTCCGGCTTCGGCGGGCCCCGGCGGGGAGGACCCGGAGCGGGGGGACGGGCGCGGGACGAGTGTCCTGCCGTTCCGGGCTGCCCCCAGCGTGGCAGGGGCGTCACGGGCGGCGGATGGGCCGGACGGGCCAGGTGCGGGACCGGGCGGCCCCGAGGGCCGTTCGGCCCATGGCGCGGCCGGCCCGTGGGGGATCATGATCGAGTAAGCGTGCGGCAGTGTGCGCGCACCGTGGGAGTGGGACAGGGAGCGGTAGGAGTGGTGGACCAGTCGACGACGTTCTCCCGGGAACGGCCGATCCGGGTGTTCCTGCTGGACGACCACGAGGTCGTCCGGCGGGGCGTGCACGACCTGCTCGACGGCGAGGAGGACATCAGCGTCGTCGGCGAGGCCGGCACCATCGCCCACGCCCTGTCGCGGGGGCCGGCCCTGCGGCCCGATGTGGCGGTGCTGGACGTGCGGCTGCCCGACGGCGACGGCATAGCGGTCTGCCGGGAGCTGCGCTCCCGGATGCCGGAGCTGGCCTGCCTGATGCTGACCTCGTTCGACGACGATGACGCCCTCCTGGACGCGATCATGGCCGGTGCTGCGGGCTATGTGCTCAAGCAGATCCGGGGTTCCGACCTGGTCGCCGCCATCCGCACCGTCGCCTCCGGCCAGTCCATGCTCGATCCGGCGACCACCACGCGGCTGATGAACAGCCTGCGCGGTGAGGAGGAGGACGGCGGGCCGCAGGACGAGCGCCTGTCCGGGCTGTCCCCGCGGGAACGCGAGATCCTCGCGCTGATCGGGGACGGCCTGACCAATCGTCAGATCGCTCAGCGGCTCTTTCTGTCCGAGAAGACGGTGAAGAACCACATCTCCCGGATGCTCGCGAAGCTCGGGGTCGAGCGGCGCATTCAGGCGGCGGTGCTCGCCACGGAGGTTGCCCGGCCGTCGGCGGTCGGCGGCCGCGGCC
>NZ_JAIXMK010000020.1:0-16534 GCF_020328095.1 Streptomyces sichuanensis | reverse complement strand
CGCTGCGCCGGGCGACCCCGGCGGGGCCGGACGGCCCGGTGCTCGACGTGCTGGCCGCCGGCGTGGGCCCGGGGGCCGCGGCGGCCGGGACGGCGACGGCGCTGACCGCCGCCGCGCTGGCCGGGCGGCCGTACGAGCTGGTGATCTCGACGGGCATCGCGGGCGGCTTCGCCCCGGGCGTGCCGGTCGGCGCCGTGGTGGTCTCCGACGCGATCGTCTCCGCCGATCTGGGCGCGCAGTCCAGCACCGGCGGTTTCCTGTCGGTCGAGGAGCTGGGCTTCGGGAGGGTGACGCACGGGGCGCCGGAGGCGCTGGTGCGTGCCGTCGCCGAGGCCACCGGCGCGCTGCGCGGGGACGTGCTGACGGTGTCGACCGCGACGGGCACCGCCGAGCGGGCCGCGGAGCTCGCCGGGCGCCACCCGCAGGCGGTGGCCGAGGGCATGGAGGGCTTCGGGGTCGCGGAGGCGGCGTCGGCGCACGGCGTGCCCGTACTGGAACTGCGCGCGGTCTCCAACGAGGTCGGGCCGCGCGACCGCAGCGCCTGGCGCATCGGCGAGGCGCTCGGCGCCCTGTCGGGCGCCTTCCGCGAGCTCGGCGCCGCCCTCGGTGCGGCGGCCGCTCCCGGCGACGACAAGGCCGCTCCCGGCGGCGAGGACGACGAACCGGAGGTCTCCGGATGAACAAGCCGCTCCGGATCGCCTACTCCCCCTGCCCCAACGACACCTTCGTGTTCGACGCCTGGGCGCACGGCCGGGTGCCGGGAGCGCCCGCGCTGGATGTGACGTTCGCGGACATCGACGTCACCAACGGCATGGCCGAGCGCGGAGAGTTCGACGTGCTGAAGGTGTCGTACGCGGTGCTGCCGTGGGTGCTGGACGAGTACGCGCTGCTGCCGTGCGGCGGCGCGCTGGGCCGGGGCTGCGGCCCGCTGGTGCTCACCAAGGAGGCGGCGGAGCCGGCCGGCCTGGCCGGGAAGACCGTCGCGGTGCCCAGCGAGCGGTCCACCGCCTACCTGCTGTTCCGGCTGTGGGCGGCCACCGAGGTGCCGGGCGGCGTCGGCGAGGTCGTCGTGCTGCCCTTCCACGAGATCATGCCGGCCGTGCGCGACGGGAAGGTGGACGCCGGCCTGGTCATCCACGAGGCCCGGTTCACCTACCGCGACTACGGCCTGACGTGCCTGGCCGACATGGGCGAGCACTGGGAGGACACCACCGGGCTGCCCATCCCGCTGGGGGCGATCATCGCCAAGCGGTCGCTGGGGGCGCCGGTGCTGCGGCAGCTGGCCGAGGCGGCGAGCACGTCGGTGCGGATGGCCTGGGACGACCCGACGGCCTCGCGCCCGTACGTCCTGGAGCACGCGCAGGAGATGGACCCGGCGGTGGCGGACCAGCACATCGGGCTGTACGTCAACGAGTTCACGGCCGGCCTCGGGGAGGCGGGCTACGCGGCGGTGCGGGGGCTGCTCACACGTGCCGCGGCCGAGGGGCTCGTACCGCCCCTCGGCCCGGACGCGCTCGCGTTCGTCTGACGGACTCAGACGTCCAGCTGGTCGGCGACCGCGCGCAGCATGCCCGCGATCTTGGAGCCGTGTGCCTTGTCGGGGTAACGGCCGCGCTCCAGCTGCTGGGTGACGTTCTCCAGGAGCGTGGTGAGGTCCTGGACGATGGAGGCCAGCTCGTCGGGCTTGCGGCGCTGCGCGGCGGCGACCGACGGGGTGGGGTCGAGCAGCGTCACCGTCAGCGCCTGGTCACCGCGCTGGCCTGCTACGACGCCGAACTCCACGCGCTGGCCGGGCTTGAGGGCGTCGACCCCGTCCGGGAGCACCGAGGAATGCACGAAGACGTCTCCGCCGTCGTCGCGGGAGAGAAAGCCGAAGCCCTTCTCGCTGTTGAACCATTTGACCTTGCCGGTAGGCACGTCTGTCCTCGTCCTCGTGTCTCGTCGGATACCGAAAAAAGCCGAAACATCTGCAGTATCTGCAATATCTGCAATCAACAGAAAAACAGCTCTGGATAGCACTACAGCGGGCCGCAGGACCCGCTACCCCCAAGGCTAATGGTCCCCGGCCCGGTGACAAGACGTCCTCGGGTCGTACCTCTGCGCGTCCGGTCCGATCACCGTCGTCCCGGCCGCCGTGCCGCCGCACAGGGATCTACCCTGGTCGGGTGAGTAGCGAAACGCCCCGAGCCGGGGATCTGCTGGTACGGACCGGTGCCGTCGTCTTCCTCGTCGGCGCGGTGGCCACCCTGGCCACGATGGCCCCGCTGTTCCTGGGCGGCGATCCGCTGCCCCCGGCGGCGTGGTTCGTGTGCATGCTGATGGGCGTCGGTTTCCTGATCTCCGGGGCCGGGGTGCTGCGCTCGGTCGCGGAGCAGCGCCGTCAGGCGGGCGGGGCGAGCTCGGCGTCGCAGTAGTCGCGCAGCCAGGCGGGGAAGTCCGGCAGGCCCCCGGCGAGGACGACGTCCGCTCCCGCCGCGCGCAGTTCCTCCGGTCCGTACGGGCCGGTGGGCACCGCCACGGCGAGCGCGCCCGCGGCGCGGGCTCCGCGCACGTCCCCGAGGTGGTCGCCGACGTAGACGGCCGCGGCGTGCTCGCGCAGCGCCACGGCCTTGCCCTCGGCCCACAGGCCGCCGACGAGTACGTCGGGCTCGATGCCCAGGTGGTCGAGGTGGAGCCGGGCGTTGCGGGGGAACTTGGCGGTGACGACGATCGCCCTGCCGCCCAGCTCCCGGACGGCGGCCACCGCTTCGCGGGCGCCGGGCAGGGCGGGCGAGGGGGTGATGCCGTGGTCGGGGTAGGCGGCCAGGTAGAGGGCCGCGGCCTCGTCGACCTTCTCCTCCGGGAACCAGTTGCGCAGTTCGTCCTTGAGCGGCGGTCCCAGCCGGCTGACGACCAGGTCGATGTCGATGTCCGCGCCCGTGGCCGCCACCAGCGTCTCGTACGCGGCCCGGATGCCGGGCCGGGAGTCGACCAGCGTGAGGTCGAGGTCGAAGCCGACCGTGAAGCGGTGGCCCGTGTGCGGGGCCTGCGGAGATGGCGTCATGCACCGCATTGTGCCGCGATGCCCACCCGTACACTTAGCCTCGCCTAAGTCCAGGCCGGTCCCGCGGCCGGTACCAGCCGTCGCGGTCCGATCCGGCCGTCCGCCGAAGTGGAAGCAATGTCAGCCGCCGTCCCGATCAGCAGCCCCAGGTCGTCCCTGGTCCGCCGCCGCGTCGGCTGGACGGCGGCAGCGGTCGCCGCCCTGCTGGTCGCGGTCCTGCTCAGCCTCGCCGCGGGCAGCCGCCCGGTGGCGCCGTCCCAGGTCGTCGACGCCCTGCTGCACGACGGGACGGACAAGGCGACCGTCATCGTGCGCAGCATGCGGCTGCCCCGCACGCTCATCGGCGTGATGGTCGGCGCGGCCCTGGCCATGGCGGGGACGGTCATGCAGGGCATCACCCGCAACCCCATCGCCGACCCCGGCATCCTCGGCGTCAGCCAGGGCGCCTCGCTGGGCGTGGTGCTGGCGATCGCGGTCGCCGACGTGCACGCGCTGAACGGCTACGTGTGGTTCGCGTTCGCGGGCGCGGCCCTGGCCGCCGTGGGCGTGTACGCCATCGCCTCGCGCGGCCGCGGCGGGGCCTCGCCCGTGAAGCTGGCACTGGCCGGGGCCGCGGTCAACGCGCTGCTGGTCTCCGTCATCTCCGGCGTCCTGACCACCGAGGCGTCCGCGCTGGACGAGTTCCGCTTCTGGCAGGTCGGCTCGATCGCCGGGCGGGACGCGGACCTCGTCGGCCAGATCTGGCCGTTCCTGCTCGTGGGCGCGGTGCTGGTGCTGTCGGTGGCCCGCGGGCTGGACGCGCTCGCGCTGGGCGAGGACGTGGCCCGGGGCCTGGGCCAGAACGTGGCGCTCGTACGGATCGCGGGCGGGCTCGGCGCGACGGTCCTCACCGGCGTGGGCGTCGCGGCCGCCGGCCCGATCGCCTTCCTGGGCCTGGCGGTGCCGCACATCGCCCGTGCGGTCGTCGGCAACGACCACCGCTGGGTGCTGCCGATGGCGGCGCTCCTGGGGCCGGTGGTGCTGCTGACGGCCGATGTCGTCGGCCGCGTCGTCTACACGCCCAGCGAGGTGCCCTCCGGTGTGATGACCGCGCTGATCGGTCTGCCGTTCCTCGTCAGCCTGGTACGCCGCAAGGCGGTGGCGGCATGAGCGCCGGCGCGCCGGTGCGGCCGGCCGGGTACGCCCTCGTGCGGGCCGGGCGCGGCTCGTTCCTCGTCCACCGGCGGGCCACCGTCGTGGCGCTGGGCCTGACCGTGCTGCTGGCCGCCGCCTGCCTGCTGTACCTGTGCGTGGGCAAGAGCTGGGTCGGGCCGGGCGAGGCGCTGAAGGTGGTGTTCGGTCAGCCCTCCGCGCAGGAGCTGACCGTGGGCTCCTTCCGGCTGCCCCGGATGACGGTCGGTCTGCTGGCCGGTGCCGCCTTCGGCGTGGCGGGCGCCCTCATCCAGACCGTGGCCCGCAACCCGCTGGCCAGCCCCGACATCATCGGCGTCAGTCAGGGCGCGAGCGCCCTGACGGTCGGTGCGATGACCTACGGCATCACCTCCTACGCCGCGCTGCCCTACGTGGCGGTGGCGGGCGGGCTGCTGGCCGCGGCGCTCGTGTACGCCTTCGCCTGGCGGGGCGGGCTGCAGGCCGCCCGCTTCGTGCTGATCGGCATCGGCTTCGCGATCGCGCTGCGCTCGGTCACCCACCTCTTCCTCACCAAGGGCGACTACCTCGTCGCCCAGCAGGCGAAGGTGTGGATGACCGGCTCGCTCAACTCCCGCGGCTGGGACGAGGCGGCCCCGCTGGCCTGGACGCTGCTGGTCCTGGCCCCGTGCGTGTGCTGGGCGGCGCGGGCGCAGCGCACGGTCTCGATGGACGACGACACGGCCACCGCGCTCGGCGTGCGGCTGGGGCGGGTGCGGCTCGGGCTGGCACTGCTGGGCGTGGTCCTGGCCTCCGTCGCCACGGGCGCGGCCGGACCGGTGGACTTCGTGGCGCTGCTCGCCCCGCAGATCGCCCGCCGGATGACCCGCACCGCGCAGATCCCGCTGCTGTGCTCGGCCCTGACGGGCGCGTTCGTCGTGGTCGTGGCGGACCTGATGGGGCGCAAGCTGTTCGAGCCGACAGAGCTGCCGGTGGGTGTGCTGACCGCCGCGGTGGGCGCCCCCTATCTGATCTGGCTGATCGCCCGCAGCCGCACCGGAGGCAGAGCATGAGCGCGAGCACCGGCGTCGGTGACGGCGTCGCGGCCACGAGCCGCCTGGCCGCCCGCGGCCTGACCCTCTCCTACGAGGACCGCACCGTCGTCGACGGCCTCGACCTGGAGATCCCGGACGGCGAGGTCACCGTCGTGGTGGGCCCCAACGCCTGCGGCAAGTCGACGCTGCTGCGCGCGCTCGGCCGGCTGCTCAAGCCGGCGCGGGGTGCGGTGTTCCTCGACGGCGAGGAGCTCGACCGCCTCCCGACGCGCCGGATAGCGCAGTCGCTGGGCCTGCTGCCGCAGACTCCGGTGGCGCCCGAGGCCATCACCGTGGCCGACCTGGTCGCCCGCGGCCGTCAGCCGCACCAGCGCTGGTGGCAGCAGTGGTCGGAGGCCGACGAGCGCGCGGTGACGGACGCCATGGCGCGCACGGACGTCACGGCCCTGGCCGGCCGCCCGGTGGACGAGCTCTCCGGCGGGCAGCGGCAGCGCGTGTGGATCGCGATGGCGCTCGCCCAGGAGACGGACCTGCTGCTGCTCGACGAGCCGACGACGTACCTGGACATCTCCCACCAGGTCGAGGTCCTGGACCTGGTGCGCCGGCTCAACCACGAGCGGGGCCGCACGGTGGTGGCGGTGCTGCACGACCTCAACCAGGCGGCGCGCTACGCGGACCACATCGTGGCGATGAAGGCGGGTCGCGTGGTGGCCGCCGGCCGTCCGTCGGAGGTGGTGACGGCGGAGCTGGTGCGGGAGGTCTTCGGCCTCGCGTGCGTGGTCGTACCGGACCCGGTGACGGGCGGCCCGCTGGTGGTCCCGGGCAAGCCGTGGGGGGCGTGAACCGGCCCGGGGCCTGACCTCGCCCCGGGGCGGTGACCTCGCCCGGCACGGTGCGGACCCGGCCGGGCACCCTGGCCGGGCGGCGCGGTCCCGGGCGGATCAGCCCGGGCGGCGGGCCCGCCACAGGACGAAGGCCGCCGACGCCACTGCTGCCACCTTCACCACCACCGGCAGCGTCTCGGACAGCGCCGCGCCCATCTCGCCCTCCGCTATGGGCGCTCCCCAGCGGCCGTTCGTCCGGCCCCACAGCCACACCAGGCCACCGGCCACCACCAGCCCGGGCACGCCCATGACGGCCAGCTTCGACTCCGTCTGCGTCAGCCGGCGCGTGACGTACGCCAGGGCCCAGCCCGCGACGATGACGAGCCAGTTGCCGAGGACGGCGCCCGTCACGAGCAGCACGGCGACCAGCAGGAGCAGCGGGCTCATGGGGACGCCGGCGCGTGAGTACCAGAAGCGGAAACGGCGGTCCGAGGACTCCTGCCCGGCTTCGTCCTCGGCCTCGGACTCGTCCTCCTCCGCGTCCTGCCCGGGCTCCGGCGCCGGCGAAGCCCGCCGCTTCTCCGGCTTCTCCGCCGCGCCGCGCCCCGCGGGCTGCGGCGGCTTCAGCATGTCGGGGATCTCGATCCCGCCGACGAAGCCGTGCACCTCGTCCCCGCCCTGGAAGGGCCCCGGTTCCAGCCCCCACCCGTCCGGGTGAACGCCGCTGACCGGGCGCAGTTCGTCCTCCGTGGCCAGGTGCGGCGGCAGGGCCGCGCCCGGTACGCGGCGGGCGGCCGCCGTCTCGCCGTGCTGCCGTTGGACGGGGACGCGCCCGGCCCCCTCCGCTCCGCTGCCGGCGACGGCCACGGCCTCGGCGGGGGTGCCGAGCCCGTCGAGGATGCGCTGCACGGCGGTCGGGCTGTCCGCCCCCTCCGCGGCGCGGCGGCGTTCGATCTCGGCGCGCAGCCGGGAGACCAGGCGCATGCGGTCGCCGGAGGTGAGGGCCTGTCTCTGGGCGAGGTCCCCGACCTTGCTCAAATAGTCATAAACAAGCTGATCGCTCTCGATCCCCACCTAAACCCCCAAGACCGCACGAGCCGTCGAACCCCACCGAAGGTACCGGTTTCCCGCCCCGGGGTCTCCGGGCGCGGAAGAAGCCGGGGGCCGGGCGGGGCCACGGCGGGCCGAAGCCCCGGCCGGCCGGCACGGACCCGGTACCGTAAGCAGAATGACCACTTCGCGGGAGACCGGCAGCACCGCCGACACCACCGGCTCGCCCGGCGTCGGCAGCGCACCGCGCACGCTCGCCGAAGAGCTGCGCACCCGTCCCGACGAGGCCCTCGCCGGCCTGTTGAGGGCCCGGCCCGACCTGCTCAACCCGGTGCCCGGGGACCTCACGCAGCTGGCCACCCGGGCCTCGACCCGGGCCTCGGTCGTGCGCGCCCTGGACCGGCTGGACCGCTTCGCGCTGCAGGTCGCCGAGGCCCTCGCCGTGGCCCCGGACCCGTGCCCGTACCCCACCCTGGCCGCGCTCATGACCGGCTGGGAGGACCGTCCGGGCGATACGGCCGGCGACGCGGTCGCCGAGGCGGTCGCGGCCGGGCTGCCGCGCGCCGTGGCCGTCCTGCGCGAGCAGGCCCTGGTCTGGGGCGGCGAGGACCGGCTGCGCCTGGTGCGCACCGCCCGCGAGCTCCTCGCCCCCGCCCCGCAGACCCCCGGCGTCTCCTCCCCCACCGGCCTGGGCCCGACCGTCGGCGAGGCCGCGTCCGGGATGTCGCCGGGACGGCTGCAGGAGATCCTCGCCGCGGCCGGGCTGCCCGCGACCCACGACCCGGTGAGCGCCGTCGCCGCCCTGACGGACCTGTTCCGCGACCGCCGTCGCATGGCCGCACTGCTGGCCGGGGCACCGGCCGAGGCCGTCGCCGTCCTGGACCGGCTGGTGTGGGGCCCGCCGCACGGCACGGTCACCGCCGACCCCGCCCCGCACCTGCGCTGGCTCCTGGACCGCGGCCTGCTGCTGCCCACCGGCCCCGGCGGGGTGGTGCTGCCGCGTGAGGCCGCGCTGCACCTGCGCGCCGGGCGCGCGCACCGCGCCCCCGAGCCGACGCCACCGGAGCTCGCGCCCGTCACCGAGCACTCGGTGCGGCTGGTCGACACGACCGCGGCCGGGCAGGCGTTCACCGCCCTGACGACCGTGGAGGAACTGCTCGGCGCCTGGGAGACCGGCGGCCCGCTCGTCCTGCGGGCCGGCGGCCTGAGCGTCCGGGACCTCAAGCGCACCGCGGCCGCCCTCGACGCGACCGAGGCGGCCACCGCGTTCTGGGCCGAACTCGCCTACGCGTCCGGGCTGCTCGCCTCCGACGGCGAGGTCGACGAGCGTTACGTGCCCACCCCCGCCTACGACGACTGGCTGCTGCTGCCCGCCGAGCAGCGCTGGTCCCGGCTGGCCGCGGCCTGGCTCGCGGCCACCCGCACCGCGGGCCTGGTGGGCGAGAAGGACGCCAAGGGCCGCACGGCGGCGGCCCTGGGACCGGACCTGGACCGGGGGCCCGCCCCGGAGGTGCGGCAGCGCGTGCTGACCCTGCTCGCCGGGCTGCCCGAGGGGGCGGCGGTCCCGCCGGACGCGCTGCTGGCCAGGCTGCGGTGGGAGCGTCCGCCCCGCACGGCCACGGACGACCTGCGGTCGCGGCTGGCGCTGTGGACGCTGGCCGAGGCCGAGCAGCTCGGCGTGACGAGCCGGGGCGCGCTCTCCGGCCACGGCCGCGCCCTGCTGCGGGACCCGGCCGCCGCGGCCGGCGTGCTGGCGCCGTTGCTGCCCGAACCGCTCGACCACGTCCTGCTGCAGGCCGACCTGACCGCCGTCGCCCCGGGCCCGCTGCGCCGGCCGCTCGCCCGGACCCTCGCCGTGCTCGCGGACGTCGAGTCCAAGGGCGGCGCGACGGTCTACCGCTTCACTCCGGACTCCGTGCGCCGCGCCCTCGACGCGGGCCGCACCGCGGCGGACCTGCGGGCGTTCCTGACCGAGCACTCCCGCACGCCCGTTCCGCAGCCGCTCGCCTACCTCGTCGACGACATCGCCCGCCGGCACGGCCGGCTGCGGGTCGGCGCCGCGTCCTCGTACCTGCGCTGCGACGACGAGTCGGTGCTGGCCGAGATCCTCGCCGACCGGCGCTCGGCCCCGCTGCGGCTGCGCCGCCTGGCGGCGACCGTGCTGGCCTCCCAGGCCGCGCCGGACGCCCTGCTGGAGGGGCTGCGCGCGATGGGCTACGCCCCGGCCGCCGAGTCCGCGGAGGGCGACGTCGTCGTCACCCGCGCGGACACCCACCGCACGCCACCGCGCACGCCCCCGGCGCCCGTTCCGGACGGCCCGCCGACGCCGGACGCCACGCTCCTCGGCGCGGCCGTCCGCGCCATCCGCGCCGGCGACCTGGCCTCGACCACCCCCCGCAAGCCGGCCGCGGCCCCCGCGACCACGGCCGGCGGCCTGCCCCGCACCACCTCCGCCGACACCCTGGCCACCGTCCAGGCCGCCGTCCTGACGGGCGCCGCCGTGTGGATCGGCTACGTCAACGCCGACGGGGCGGCCAGCCAGCGCGTCATCGCCCCCATCCGGGTCGAGGGCGGCTTCGTGACGGCCTACGACCACACCGCGGACGAGGTGCGCACGTATCCGCTGCACCGCATCACGGGCGTGGCGGAGCTGGCGGACGACGTGGTGTGAGACGCCGTGGGGTGAGGCGGCGCGGTGCCGGGCGGCGCCCGTCCGTCCCGGTACCGGCCGGCGCGCTCTCCTCGCGCAGCCCGAAGAAGTACGTGGCCAGGAAGCCGGTCCCGTAGCCCACCAGCAGCCCCAGGCCGTAGATCGCCACGGTCCGACCGAGCCCGTGGTTGCCCTTGAGCAGGGGGAAGAGGGCCCAGCCCGAGGGGCCGATGGCGGTGGAACCGACCTTGTCGCCCAGCTGGTTGAACAGGCCGACGACCGCGCCGCCGAACGCGCCGCCCACGCACGCCGTGACGAACGGCCGGCCCAGCGGCAGCGAGACCCCGTAGATCAGCGGCTCGCCGATGCCCAGCAGCCCGGCGGGCAGCGCCGACCGGATGGTCCTGCGGACGGAGGTGTTGCGCGCGAGCCGGACGTAGACGGCCAGGGCCGCGCCGACCTGGCCCGCGCCCGCCATGGCGAGGAGGGGCAGCAGGACCGTGTAGCCCTGCTCGGCGATCAGCGTGGTGTGCAGGGGGATCAGCGCCTGGTGCAGCCCCACCATCACCAGGGGCAGGAACAGTCCGCCCAGCACGAAGCCCGCCGCCGCGCCGCCGCTGCCCAGCAGCCGGTCCGCGAAGTGCCCGATCGCCGCCGACACCCCGCCCGCCAGGAACATCAGCCCGTACAGCGTGGCCAGCCCCGGCAGCAGCACCGTCAGGAACGGCGTGACGAGCACGTCGACGGCCTCCGGCACCACCCGCCGGCACCACTTCTCGACCCGCACCGCCAGCAGCGCCGCGGCCAGCGCGCCCAGGACCCCGCCCTGGCCGGGCGCGAGCCGCTGGCCGAACGCGTCGACGTGGGCGACGCCCGGATAGACGACGACGGCCGCGACCGCACCGCCCAGCACGGGCGTGCCCCCGAACTCCTTCGCCGTCTGGTGGCCGACGAACACGGCGATCAGCGACATGAAGCCCCCGGCGACGGCGGTGAGCGCCGGGACGAGCGAGGGCAGCCAGTGCAGGTTGGCGAGGAGCCCGGCGAGGCCGGCGATGACGCCGCAGCCGATCAGGGCGGGGATCAGCGGCACGAAGATCTGCGCGACGCGGCGCAGGAGGAGCTTGAACGGGGTGGCGTTGCGGGCCTTCTGTTCGGCCCGCAGGGCCGCCCCGCGCTCGGCGAGGGACTCGGCGGTGACCGCCGTCGCCATGCCCTCCAGCTCCGCGGTCACCCGGGCGACGGCGCCCGGTCCCAGCACGATCTGGTACTGCGCCGGGGAGGACGCGGCGTCCTCCACCACGCCCAGCACGCCCGGCAGCGTCCGCAGCCCCTCGCCGTCGACGAGCGCGCGGTCGCGGACCGCGACGCGCAGCCGGGTCATGCAGTGGGTGGCGGACAGGAGGTTGGTGGCGCCGCCGAGGAGGGGCAGGAGTGCGGCGGCGGTGGCGCTGTGCTTGCTGTCGTCCGATGACATGGGGCCTTGCTCGGTTTCGGGGATGACACCGCGTCAGGGTGGGGTGGCCGCCGCGCGCAGGGCGGCGCGCAGGTGCCCGTGCGATGCGTCGAGCAGCCGGGCGGCGGTGGGGCCGTCGACGTCGCCGAGGAGGACGAGGATGGCGTTCTTGACCTCGCCGTCGGTCGCGGCCAGCGCGTTCTCGATGTCACCGTCCGCCGCGCCCGTCGCGAGGGCGACGATGCGCCGCGAGCGGGCGCGCAGCTTCTCGTTCGAGGCGCGGACGTCGACCATCAGGTTTCCGTAGGTCTTGCCGAGGCGGATCATCGTGATGGTCGAGAGCATGTTGAGGACGAGCTTCTGTGCCGTGCCGGCCTTCAACCGCGTCGAGCCGGTGAGCAGTTCGGGCCCCACGACGACCTCGACGGCATGCTCGGCCGCCGCGCCCAGCTCGGAGCCGGCGTTGCAGGCCAGGCCGATGGTGAGCGCCCCGGCGGCACGCGCGTGCCGGACCGCGCCGATGGCGTAGGGGGTGCGGCCGGAGGCGGAGACGCCGACGACGGTGTCGTCGGGCCCAACCTTCAGCGCGTCCAGGTCGGCGGCGGCCAGCGCGGCGCTGTCCTCGGCGCCCTCGACGGCCGCGACCAGGGCGCCGGGCCCGCCCGCTATCAGGCCGACGACCTGCGCGGGGTCGGTGTTGAAGGTGGGCGGGCACTCGCTGGCGTCCAGCACCCCGAGACGCCCGGCCGTACCGGCGCCGGCGTAGACGAGCCGGCCGCCGCGGGCCATCCGGGCGGCGGTGGCGTCGATGGCGCCGGCGATCACCGGAAGCCGCTCGGCGACGGCGGCGGCCACCGTCGCGTCCTCCGCGTTCATGATCGCGGCGATGTCGTGGGTGGACAGCTGGTCGATGTCGGCGAGGTCCGGCCGGAACGCCTCGGTGGTGAGCGTGGCGAGCTGGGCGCGGAGGGCGGCGAAGGCGGCGGTCGAGGTCATGATCTCTCCGTGCGGGCGGACGGAACACGGGCGGACGCGACGCGGGCCCACGGGAACGTCAGCGCCGGTCGCGCGGGTCGTGCCGGTGCGCCAGCGCCTCGTACGACGCGGACAGCGCGGGCGCCGCGTCGTCGTACGTGCGCTGGGCGACGCCGATGAACAGGCAGTCCACCACGAGAAGCTGGCTGGTGCGGCTCGACATGGCCGCGGGCCGCAGCTCACTCTCCCGTGCGGAGGACGTGGTGAGGATGTGGTCGGCGTACTGCGCGATCTCGCCGCCCGGCCGGCCGGTGATCGCCACCGTCGTCGCGCCGCGCTCGAAGGCGACCCGCAGCGGCTCGATGACGTCGGTGGTCCGCCCGGAATGGGTGATGGCGATCGCCACGTCGCCGGAGCGCAGCTGGACGGCGTTGGTGACGGCCAGGTGGGGGTCGGCGGGCGCGTGGGCGATCAGGCCGATGCGCAGCAGCTTCTGGACGAGGTCCTGCCCGACGAGGTTGGAGGCGCCGATGCCGTAGACGTCGGTGCGCCGGGCGGCGGCCAGGGCGGCGACGGCGGCCTCCAGGGCGGCCGTGTCGAGCCCGGCGGCGGTGTCGGCCAGGCACTGCGCCTCTTCGTGCGCGAGCTTGGCGACGACGCTGGCCAGCGGGTCGTCGACGGCGATGTCGGCGGTGACCGAGGGCGCCCGGCCGGCCGCCTGCTCGGCGGCGAGCGCGGCGAGCGCGAGCCGCAGGTCCCGGTAGCCGGGGTAGCCGAGGATGCGGGCGGTGCGCACGACGGTGGCCTCGCTGGTGCCGGTGCGCTCGGCGAGGCCGGTGACGGTGAGCGCGGCGGACCCGGCCGGATCGTTCGCCACGGCCTCCGCGACGCGCTGCATGGAGCGGGTCATCGAGGGGGCGAGCGTACGGACCTTGGCGGCGAGGGCGGCCGGGGGCGTCGGGGTGGCAGGGGGCGTCGGGGCGGAGGTTCCGGCAGTTTCTTTCACCTTGCTGCTCACAGCTCGAAAGGTATTTTCGGCCCGGTGTGCCGTCAACCCTCCGGCGAGCCGACAATGGGTCACATGGAGCTCGAACAGGCACTGCACACGGCGCGGGCGCTGGTCCTCGCCGACCTCGTGGCCGGTGATGCGGCGGAGGCCGACGTGGTCTCGCTCGTGGAGGACGCGGTCGCCCACCGCAGGTGGTGGGTGGAGCAGTGGCCGGAGGGCGTCGCGTTCCTGCCCGGGCTGGTGGCCCAGGACGTCCAGGACGCCCTGCTGGAGCGGCACGGCCGCTGGCCGCTGTGCCCGGTCTGCACCGACTCGGGCGACCCGCACGCGCTGGAGGTCGAGCCGGAGCTGGGCCCCGACCCGCACTGGGCCTGCACCAAGCAGGCGGTGCTGGTCGCGCGAGTGGGCTCGCTGGCGACGGCCCTGCGCCGGTGATCTACATCGACCCGCCGAACTGGCCGGGTCACGGTCGCATGTGGTCGCACCTGATCAGCGACGAGTCCTTCGACGAGCTCCACGTGTTCGCGGCCGGCCTGGGCGCCCCGCCCCGGGCGTTCGACGGCGACCACTACGACGTGCCGGCGGCCTCGTACGCGGAGGCGGTGCGGCGGGGAGCCGCCGAGGTGGGCAGCAAGGAACTGGTGCGCCTGCTGAGGGAGGCGGGCCTGCGACGCCCGAAGCGCACCCGGGGAACCGGCGGGCCCTGACCCCTCAGGCGGTCAGCAGCTCCAGCTCGGTGGTGAGGTTGCGGCGCGCGAGCAGCTCCCACCGGTCGTGCCCCAGCGGCGTGCGGAACAGCCGCGGCAGGTCCAGCAGCCGGCGCAGCACGTCGGCGCGGCCGGCCCGGAACGCGTCGTCGGGCACGAAGCCGTACTCCTCGCGGACGGCGGCCGCGTAGGCCGCGTACTGCTGCGGCGTGCCGCCGAGCACGGCGAGGTCGGCGTCGCACAGCGTCTCGCCGTTGTGGTCGCCGGGCACGGGGTCGTGGCCGACGGTGAGCCGCACGAGCCGGGCGACCTCGGCGGTGCGTCCGGCGTCGACGCCCAGCTCGGCCAGGGCCCGCTCGGCGAGGTGGGCGGAGCGCTCCTCGTTCTCGGAGCGGTCGGGCCGGTAGACGGCGTCGTGGAACCAGGCGGCCAGGCGCACGGACTCGATGTCGTCGGCGTGCGCGGCCAGGGCGTCGAGGTGCCCGAGGACGGCGTCGAGGTGATCGGCGGTGTGATACCGCCGCTGCGGCTCGGACCACCGGGCGAGGAGGTCCTCGGCGTACGGGCCCGGGTCGGGCCCGTCGGCGGCCCGGACCTGCTCGACGGTCTGCCGCCACCGGGCCCGCAGGCTCTCGTGCCGGGCGTGCGGGGGGCCGGACGGGGGCTCGGGGGTGTCTGCCATGGGGACCAGTGTGGGGCACGGCGACGGCCGGGCCGAAACCGTCCGGAAATGCCGCACCCCGGGCCGGAATCATTCACCGGCAGCGGGCGGCACCCGGATGGAATTATTCGAATCGCCGTTTCCCGCCCGCTCTCCCGTGGATAGCTTTCCGGAGAAAAATGCGCAGGCACTGCTGAATTTACACATTTCGAGGGGAGGCGACGTGAACGAGCCGACAAAGGCGTCCGCCGTGACGCTCGGCGGCGCCGCCCTCATCAGCCCCGCCCGGCGCACGGCCCACGACGCCGGCGACTTCGGCGGCACGGTGAAGGCCACGGTGGCCAACGGCTGCACGCAGCCGGTCCGGTCCTACGGCTTCGGCTGGACGGCCAAGAGCCCGATTTCCTGCTGACGACGCCACACGAACCCCCGGCATGCGCGCCACTTCCCGTCGATGCCCCTGACGGCGCGCATGCCGGGCGCCGGGCACCCTCACCGGCACCGGCACCGACACCGCCCCATCGGGGGAATCGCGGGGTTCGGCTTCCTGCCCGGTCCACGGGTGTGGGAGGCTTGTTACATGTCTAGACCAATTCTTGAGGTGATCGCGCTCGGCCCCGAGGACGCGGTGGCGGCACAGTCCGGAGGTGCGGACCGGCTCGAACTGGTCAGCGACATGGCCGCGGACGGGCTGACCCCGGCGCGCGAGACCTTCGCGGCGGTCCGCGCCGCCGTCGACATCCCCGTGCGGGTGATGCTGCGCGCCACCGACGGCTTCGCCGCGGGCGGCGCGGCCGCCCTGGCCACCCTGTGCGAGGAGGCGCGGGCGCTGCGCGCGGAGGGCGCGGAGGAGTTCGTCCTCGGCTTCCTCACCGACGACGGCCGCGCCGATCTGGCGGCCGTCTCCGACCTGGCCGAGGCCATCGGACCGCGGGCCCGCTGGACGTTCCACCGCGCCATCGACCGCGCGGCCGACCGCAACGCCGTGCGCAAGCAGCTCGCCGACCAGCCGGGCCTGGACACCTACCTGACCGCCGGCTCCGCCTCGGGCGTCGACGACGGCCTCGCCACGCTCCTCGCGGAGGCGGCCCGCGGCGACGAACCGGGTTACGAGCCGCGCATCATGGCAGGCGGCGGCCTCCAGCTGAAGCACGTACCGGTACTGCGCGAGGCAGGCATCACCGCGTTCCACATCGGAACGGCGTCCCGCCCGGCAGGCTGGGACTCCCCGGTCTCCCCGTCCGCGGTCCACACCTGGCGCACGACCCTGGACGCCTGAGCAGCGCAGCCCAAGGGGCGGGCCCCGTCCCGTCGGCGCCCGCCGGCCGGTCTCCCGCCCCCGGCGCCAGCCGGGGGCGTCACCTCCTGCCCACGGCCGCAGACGCCCGGGGCCACCCCTTCCCCCACGGCCGCAGACGCCCGGGGCCGCCCCTTCCCCCACCACTGCGGCAGCCGCTCAGCCCCGGGCCACCCGTCGCCACACCGCCGCAGGCAGGCACCAGGCCCCCGCCGCCGCAGACGCTGGGACCGCCCCCGGCTCCCCTTCCCCCACCACCACGGCAGCCGCTCGGGCCCCCGGCCCCCCTCGCCCCACCGCCGCAAGAGCCGGGCCCCACCGCCGCAGACACCCGGGACCGCCCCCTCCCCCACCACCACGGCAGTCGCTCGGCCCCCGGCCCCCCTCGCCCCACCGCCGCAAGAGCCGGGCCCCCACCGCCGCAGACACCCGGGACCGCCCCCCTTCCCCCGCCACCGCAGGCGCCCCGGTGCCCGCCCGCCCCCACCCGGCCGGAAGGCGCCCGGGGGGCCGGGGGCTTGCCCCCGGTTTCGGGAAGGGGCGGGACTGGGGAAAGAAAACCCGCCGCAACGGTGCTCAGCCCGCGCGGCGCGCCCCGGCGGTGCCGACCGCCACCGGCTCCGCGCCGGCCGGATCCGCCCCCGCGACAGGCGCCCCCGCCCCCGGGCCGGCCGGAGCC
>NZ_JAIXMK010000002.1:0-99680 GCF_020328095.1 Streptomyces sichuanensis | reverse complement strand
GCGTGGCCTTGCCGTACTTCTGCAGCAGGCGCCTGTCCAGCGATCCGGCGTTGACGCCGATGCGGATCGGGGTACCGGCGTCGCCGGCGGCCTTGGCGATCTCCCTGACCTTGTCGTCGAACTGCCGGATGTTGCCCGGGTTGACCCGGACGGCGGCGCAGCCGGCGTCGATGGCGGCGAAGACGTACTTCGGCTGGAAGTGGATGTCCGCGATCACCGGGATCTGCGACTTCTTCGCGATGACCGGCAGGGCGTCGGCGTCGTCCTGCGACGGACACGCCACCCGGACGATCTGGCAGCCGGCCGCCGTCAGCTCGGCGATCTGCTGCAGCGTCGCGCCGACGTCGGCCGTGACCGTCGTCGTCATCGACTGCACCGACACCGGCGCGTCCCCGCCGACCGCCACCGGCCCCACCTGGATGCGCCGCGAGGGGCGGCGCACCGCGAGGCGGGCGGGGACGTCGGGGAGCCCGAGGGAGACCGGCTCCGTCGTGGCCACGACGGTCAGCCCCGGTTTCCGGTGACGGTCTCGCGGGCGGCGCGCAGCGACTCCTTCAGCGACCCCATGGTGGCCAGGACGGCCGTGGGCTCGTAGCCGCAGTGCGCCATGCAGTTGGCGCAGCGGGGGTCCTTGCCGCGCCCGTACTTCTCCCATTCGGTGTCCTCGATCAGCTCCCGGTACGTGGGGACGTAGCCGTCGCTCATCAGGTAGCAGGGGCGCTGCCAGCCGAAGAGGGAGTAGTTGGGGATGGCCCAGGCGGTGCAGGGGAAGTCCGCCTTGCCTTCGAGGAAGTCGAGGAAGAGCGGGCTGTGGTTGAGCCGCCAGCGGCGGCGGTTGCCACCGGCGAACGCCTTCTTGAAGAGCTCGCGGGTCTGCTCGACGCCCAAGAAGTGCTCCTGGTCGGGGGCCTTCTCGTAGGCGTAGGCGGGCGAAATCATCATTTCGTCGACCTGCAGGTCGTCATTGAGGAAATTGAGCACCTCGATGATCGTCTGCGGGGTGTCGGTGTTGAAGAAGGTCGAGTTGGTGGTGACCCGGAAACCGCGCCGCTTGGCCTCCTTGATGGCCTCCACCGCTTCGTCGAACACGCCCTCCTTCGCCACGGACTCGTCGTGCCGCTGGCGCAGCCCGTCGATGTGCACCGCGAACGCGAAATACGGGGAGGGCGTGAACTTCTCCATTTTCTTCCGCATCAGCAGGGCGTTGGTGCAGAGGAAGACGTACTTCTTCCGTTCCACCAATTGGCGCACGATCTCGTGGATCTGCGGGTGCATCAGCGGCTCCCCGCCGGCGATCGACACCATGGGGGCGCCGGACTCCAGCACCGCCCCGACCGCCTGGGCAACGGGCATGCGCTGCTTGAGCACGCCGGCCGGGTGCTGGATCTTGCCGCAGCCCTCGCACTTGAGGTTGCAGGCGAACAGCGGCTCCAGCTCGACGATCAACGGGAACTTGTCCCGCTTCCGCAGCTTCTGTTCAAACAGGTAGGTCCCGACCCGGATGGTCTGACGGAGCGGCATGGCCATCTAGCTCACCTCCTGGGGAGCAGCAAAGAACGGTGCCATTCGAAAAATGCCGGAAGGACGGTGCGCAGCACACGGAAAGCTGATATTCCACCCCGCAAGGTCCCGATTCGCACCAGTTCATGTTCTGGAGCGTCCACGACCACTCTTACGGCCGCAACCGGGCGCATTCCCGCCCGGGCGGCGCTTCGGAGCGTGGCGGCGGATTCCATGTCCACCGCGAGTGCGCCCGCGGCGTGCAGGGCCGCGCGCTCCGCGCCGCGCACGACGTGGTCGGAGCCGACCAGCGGACCGGTGTGGATGACGCGCCGGGGCGCCACGCGCGCCAGCTCCTTGGCGAGCAGCTCGACGCCGGTGCACTGCGTGCTGCCGGCGGCGTCGCGCGTCTCGTCGGCGACGACGAGGTCACCGGGGTGCATCCCCGGGGCCAGGCCGGCGCAGAAGCCGGTGGCGACGACGGCGGCGTCGCTGCGGACGGTGCCGTCGCCCAGGGCCCGGGTCACGGCCCGTTCCGCGGCGAGCGGGCCCATGCCAGTGCGCAGCACGGCCACGGGCCCGCCCCCGCCGCCCGGGCCGCCGCGCAGCGCCAGGCGCTCGATGCCGAGCGCGCAGGCGACCAGCAGCGGTGCGGGGACGGGGCGGCCCGTGCCCGGGGTCATCCGGCCTCCAGCCGTTCGGGCGGGCAGGGCTCGCCGTGCAGGTAGCGGCCGAGGGCGGTGAGCGGGAACACCTGGCGGTACAGGTGGTAGTTGATGGAGAAGTCCCAGGGGAAGCCGGTGCCGGTGAAGAACGGCTCGTCCCAGGAACCGTCCTCGGCCTGGGTCGCGGCCAGCCAGGCGACGCCCCGCTCGACGGCCTCGTGGTCCCGCTCCCCCGCCGCCAGCAGGGCCAGCAGCGCCCAGGCGGTCTGCGAGGCGGTGGAGGCGCCGCGGCCGATCCACTCGCGGTCCCGGTAGGAGCGCAGGTCCTCGCCCCAGCCGCCGTCCTCGTTCTGCACCTCCCGCAGCCAGGTGACGGCCCGGCGGATCGCGGGATGGGAGGCGGGCAGCCCGGCGGCGACGAGGGCGGGCACCACGGAGCCGGTGCCGTAGACGTAATTGACGCCCCAGCGGCCGAACCAGGCCCCGCACTCCTCCTGCTCGGCCAGCAGCCACTCGATGCCGCGGCGGGTGCGGGGGTGGTGCTGCTTGCCCAGGGCCGCCAGCATCTCGACGACGTGCGCGGTGACGTCGGCCGACGGCGGGTCGACGACCTCGCCGAAGTCGCAGAACGGCAGCCGGTTGGGGAACGGGCTGGTGTTGTCGGCGTCGAAGGCGCCCCACGCGCCGTTCCTCGACTGCATGCCCGCCGTCCAGCGGGCGGCCCGGCGCACCGCCTCCTCGACCCGCCCGGGGTCGGGGTGGCGGACGCGCCGGAGCGCGAGGATCACCTCGGCGGTGTCGTCGATGTCGGGGTACTGGTCGTTGTGGAACTCGAAGGCCCAGCCGCCCGGGGGGAGTTCGGGCCTGCGCACCGCCCAGTCGCCGGTGCGCAGGATCTGCTCGTCCAGCATCCAGTCGGCGGCCTTGACGAGCGCCGGGTGGTCGGGGGCCACGCCCGCGTCGGCCAGGGCGATGGTGGCCAGGCAGGTGTCCCACACCGGGGACTGGCACGCCTCGATCATCCGGACCGGGGCGCCGTCGGGGCCGTCCTCGTGCCACACGGCGAAACGGTCCAGCGACTCCAGGCCGGCGCGCAGGACGGGGTGGTCCAGGTCGTAGCCGAGGAGGTGGAGGGCGATGACGGAGTAGACGGCCGGCGGCTGGATGCCGCCCCAGCAGCCGTCGTTCTCCTGGCGCTCGATGATCCAGCGGGCGGCCGCGCCCAGCGCGGCCCGGCGCAGCGGGCGGAGGGGGAAGCGGTGGTAGAGGTGCAGCGCCTTGTCCAGGCGCTGGAAGAGGCCGTCCCAGCTGGTGGCCGGGGCGAGGGGGCGCGGCGGGGCGGGGTTGCGCGGGTCGGTGTGCAGCTCGTCGAGGGAGAAGGGCGCGGGCCGTACGGGGCGCAGCGCGGAGACGACGGTGAGCGGCACGATGGTCTGCCGGGCCCAGCAGCCGAAGTCGTAGATGTTGAGCGGGAACTGCTTGGGCACGTACATGAGCTCCGGCGGCAGCTCGGGCAGGTCCTCCCACCGCCACCAGCCGAAGAGCGCCAGCCAGATCCGGGTGAAGACGCGGGCGGCGGCGATGCCGCCCCGGGCGCGGACCCATTCCGAGGCGGCGGCCATGTGCGGGGCGTCGGGGTCGTCCCCGGCGAGCCGCAGGGCGACGTACGCCTCGATGGTGGCGGAGAGCTCCGCGGGGCCGCCGTGGAAGGTGGCCCAGGTGCCGTCGGGGTGCTGCCGGGAGCGGATGAAGCGGGCGGCGGCCGCGGTGGTCCGCTCGTCCTGGATGCCCAGGAACTGGCGGAGCAGGAGGTCCTCGGCGTCCATGGTGACGTTGGTCTCCAGGTCGCCCTTCCACCAGCCCGCCTCGTCCTGGCGGGCCAGCAGGTGCTCGACGGCGCGGGAGACGGCCCGCTCCGCGGCGTCGCGGGGCTTCGGCCCGCCGGCCGCCGCGGCCGGAGGCAAAACGGTTGTGCTGTGGCCGGCCTCGGCTGCGCGGGGCGGTGAGGCCCCGGTGCCGTCGGTCGTCGCTGTCATGGCTTCCCCTAATGCAGTGAGTTTCTTCTCTGCCGTACTGCTGTGACTGCCGTACTGGGGGGCTTCCGTCGGCCGGTGCCGCACACATGACACCGGCCGGCGACCGCGAGGGCTAGATCGGGTCGATGGCAATCAACTCTTTCGTACGACGACGAAGTCCGCGAGTGCGATCAGCTGGGCCCGGACCTCTTCGGGCATCTCGACCGCGCTCAGCGCCTCGATGGCGGTGGCGTGCTGGCGGCGGGCCTCCTCGGCGGTCCACTCGCGGCCGCCCGCCTCCTCGATGAGCGCCGCGCGGGTGGCGAACTCCTCCTCGTCGAAGTCGGCCAGCTGGGCGTCGCTCAGCTTGGCGTCGGCGGCGAGGATGCCGGCCAGCCGCTCGGAGGCGGAGCCGCCCGCCGCGAGGGCGGCGACCACCGGGAGGGACTTCTTGCGCTGCCGCAGGTCGCTCCAGGTCTGCTTGCCGGTGGTCTCCGGGTCGCCCCAGATGCCGAGGAGGTCGTCGACGGCCTGGAAGGCCAGGCCGAGGTGGTAGCCGTAGGCTTCCAGGGCGTCGGCCGTGCGGTCGTCGGCGCCGCCGAGGACCGCACCGATGGACACCGCGCAGGCCAGCAGCGCGCCGGTCTTGTTGCCCTCCATCTCCAGGCACTCGGCGACGGTGACGCGCTCGCGGTGCTCGTAGGAGATGTCCTGGGCCTGGCCGTCGATGAGCTTGCGGGTGGCGGTCGTCAGGCGGCGGGTCGCCCGGCCCGCCTCGACGGTGCCGAGCTCCAGCAGCACCTCGTTGGCCAGCGCGAAGAGCGCGTCGCCGACGAGGATGGCCTGCGCCGGGCTGTACGCCTTCCAGACGGTGTCGCGGTGGCGGCGCTGCTCGTCGCCGTCCATGAGGTCGTCGTGCAGCAGCGAGAAGTTGTGCACGAGCTCGACGGCGACGGCGCCGGGGACGCCCACCTCGGGCGCTCTGCCCGCGGCCTCGGCCGAGAGCAGGGCGAGGGCGGGCCGGATGGCCTTGCCGCTGTCGCCGTGCGCCGGCCGTCCTTCGGCGTCGATCCAGCCGAAGTGGTAGGCGGCGACGGTGTCCATGGGTGCCGCGAGCCGGTTGACGGCGGCACGCAGCACCGGCGTGGCAAGCGTCCGTCCGCGCTCCAGCAGGGCACTGACGCCTGCGGTGTCGACAGCTGGGATCGCCGATGTCACGGTCTCTCCTCTGGTGGTCGTGCTCGCGCGCGGCCCGTTCGCGGGACGCGCGCCTTTGAAGGCTCGCTGGTTCATACCGCCGCCTCCCGCAAGGGATCCCGGTGCGGCCGGCCGAGCTCGGAGAGTGCCGCGCCGGCGGCGCTCAGACCGCTGCGCACCGCGCCCTCCATGGTCGCGGGCCAGCCCGTGGCGGTCCACGCACCGGCCAGGTGGAGGCCGGGCGCGTTCGTGGGGGCGGGCGGCCGCAGCCGGCCGACGCCCGGGGTGGGAGCGAACGTGGCCGTCCGCTCACGGGTGACGAAGAAGTCCTCGACGACCGCGCCGCGGGCGGCGGGCAGCAGCCGCTCCAGCTCGGGGAGGTAGCGCTCGCGCAGCTCGGCGACCGGCCGGTCGATGTCGTCCTGGGCCGCCGACTGCGACACGGCCAGGTACTGGCCGGTGCCGCCGCGGGCGGCGAGCCCGGAGGAGTCGGTGCGGTCGAAGACCCACTGCACCGGGCTGCCGAGCGCGGCGAAGAAGGGCTGCCGCAGGACGGTGCGGTCGTAGACGACGTGCAGGTTGAGGATGGGGGCGGTGCCGATGTCCAGCAGCCGGTCCGGGTCGTCCAGGGCGCCCTCGGGCAGCAGGCCGTGGCTCTCGCGCTGCGGCACGGCGAGCACGACGGCGTCGGCGTCGAGGCGCTCGGCGGTGCCGGGCCCGGCCTCGGCCTCCACGTGCCAGCCGCCGTCCGCCCTCCGGGTGATCCGCGTCGCGCGGGTGCGCAGCGCGGTGCGGACGCCGGCGGCGTCGAGGGCGGCGCGGGCGCGGGTGTCGTGCAGCTCGCCCAGGGGGACGTGGGCCCAGCCGATGTCGGCGGCGCCCGGCTCGGAGAGCAGGCCGGTCTTGAAGACCATGGCGGCCAGTCCCAGCGACGCCTGGTCGGCGGTGGCGTTGAGGGTGGCGATGCCCACGAGGTCCCACAGGGCCTCGACGGTGCGCGGCGACTGGCCGTGGCGGCGCAGCCAGGTGGCGAAGTCCACGCCGTCCAGGGCCGGGTCCGCCGGGTCCAGGCCGCGCAGGGCGAGGGCGGCCCGGCCGACCTTGGCTCGCTCGGCGAGCGAGAGGTGCGGGTAGGTGGCCAGGCTGGCCGCGAGGTGCAGCGGTACGGGCAGGGCGGTGCGCCGCAGCCGGCCCAGGCGCGGGCGCCCCGAGGGGTGGCCGACGTCGAGGACGGGCACGTCGAGCCGGTCCTGCAGCGGGGCGAGGTGGCGGGCGTCCAGCCGGTCGAGGAACCACTGGTAGGCGGTGCAGCAGCGCAGGTAGACGTGCTGGCCGTTGTCGATGGTCAGCTCGCCGCGGCGGAAGGAGAAGGCGAGCCCGCCCAGGCGGGGCCGGCCCTCCAGGAGGGTGACGTCGAGGCCGGCGTCGGCGAGCTCCAGCGCGGCCGTGATGCCGGCGAGCCCGCCCCCGATCACCACCGCGGCCGCCCCGTCGGGGCGGCCTGCCTCGTCTGTGCGGAGCCGGTCGGGCCGGGTCGTCGTGCGTGCCGTCATGTGCCCTCCCCCTCGGCTGTTGTCAGGGACGCGCGGACGGGGTGGAGGGTTGCGCGCCGCTTGCCGGCGGGACGGCGGCCGGTCCTGGTGTGCAGGGGGGACATCAAGCGCGCCCCCTGGCGGTCTGCCGGTGGACGCTGCGGGCGTCGTACCCGGACAGTCCGCGCACGGCGACGAACGCCTTCTCGCGGCCCGGGAGGGAGACCCGGCCGCGCAGCACGGCCTGCGGCTCCTCGGCGATGCGGTCCAGCAGCCGGCGGTAGATGCCGGACATGGCGGCGACGCAGGCGCCGCTGCGCCGGTCGAGCATGGGCAGCAGCTTCATGCCCTGGGCGAACAGGGCGCGGGCGCGGCGCACCTCGAAGTGGACCAGGCCGGTGAAGTCGCCTCCGGCCGGGGGCCGGGGCGAGTGGAAGCCGGCGGAGCAGCCGAATTTGGCGAGGTCTTCCGAGGGCAGGTAGGTGCGGCCGTTGGCCGCGTCCTCGCGGACGTCGCGCAGGATGTTGGTGAGCTGCAGCGCCAGGCCGAGCGTGTCGGCGTACTCCGGGGCGCGCGCGGTGTCGCGGGCGCCGGGCACGGTGCCGAAGACGCCGAGCGAGAGCCGGCCGATGGCGCCGGCGACGCAGCGGCAGTACCGGGCGAGGTCGTCCCACGTCTCGTAGGTCTCGCCGCGCACGTCCATCTGAACGCCGTCGATCAGTTCGTCGAGGCCGCCGATGGGAATGGGGAAGCGGCGCACGGCGTGCGCGAGCGCGACGGCCACCGGGTCGGTGTCGTCCTCGTCGACGGCGCCCTCCCTTATGCGGTCGAGCGTCGTGCGGGCCTCTTCCAGGCGCAGCCGCTTGGACTCGGGGTCCAGGGGGCCGTCACCGATGTCGTCGACGCGCCGCGAGAAGGCGTACAGGGCCGACATGGCCCGTCGCTTGGCCGCGGGCAGCAGCCTGATGCCGTAGCTGAAGTTTCCGGCCTGCTGTCCGGTGACGGCCTCGCAGTAGCTGTACGCGGCGAGTACCGGTGCGGACGCGTGTGGCGTTCCGTTCACGGTCCCGCTCACCCCTCTCTTCGCAATGTCGCCGCCACCTCGCGCAGCAAGCTGAGCTTGGTGGGCTTGGGCGGTCCGGGGAGAACGTCGTGTCCGGCGGCGGCGACCGCCCGGAGTGCGGCCCTCCCTCCGCCCACGAATCCCGCGAGCAACAGCTTCAGCCTGCCGTGGACGCTACCCACCAGGGGGGTGCCTTCATTCAGCAGGTGCCCGGCGCGTTCCGCCTCGAAGGCGACCAGGGCGCGCACCGACGCGCTGCCCGTCGCCCGGGCGAGATCGGACTCCGTGACGCGGAAGCGCGCCATGTCGTCGGCGGGGAGGTAGACGCGGTCGCGCCGGAGGTCCTCGGCGACGTCCTGTAGGTGTTCGACGATCTGCAGGGCGGTGCAGACCGCGTCCGAGCGGCGGATCCGCTCGGGGCTTGCGGTGCCGGTGATGCCGAGGACGAGACGGCCGACGGGGTTGGCGGACAGCTCGCAGTAGGCGAGCAGCTCGTCGTGGCTGCCGTAGCGGCGCACCCGCTGGTCCTGGCGGTTCGCCTCGATCAGGCCGAGGAAGGGCTCGGGGGTCAGACCGCACCGGCGGACGGTCGGACGCAGGCGGAGCAGCAGCGGGTGGCGGGGGCCGGTGCCGGTGGTGTCGAAGACGCGCCGCAGGTCCGCCTCGAACGCGTCGAGCATCGCGAGGCGGTCGTCCGTCTGCTCGCGGTCCAGCCCGAGCAGCTCGGCGTCACGGCCGCCGGGGGCGAGGTCGCCGTCGCCGATGTCGTCGACGAGGCGGGCGTAGCCGTAGACCGCCATGAGGTCGGCGCGCCAGGCGCGCGGCACGAAGAAGGGTGCCACGGGGAAGTTCTCGTGCGCGGCCTTGTCGAGCACGGCGCGCGCGTGCGCGTCCGTCCCCGCGGTCATCGCGGGCTGCCCGGACCGGGGACGGCGTACGCGTCTCTGATCTGGTCAGGCCCCGTAGCCTTTGCAGCCATTGCCGTCACATCTCCCGTTCTACACTGCCGACCCAGAACATCCTATTTCGGACACGCCGCAGGGCGGGGCCGTCCCCCCGGGCTCTCCGTCGAGCCTCCCCGTGCACCTCGGCGGCGGGGATCCGCGAGTATCGCCATGCCCCGCCACAAACAGCCGCAAAAGAGCACGCTACAGCGTACGCCGTACAAGTGTCCGACGCCCGCCGGGGTACGTGCTTGATCCTTACAATGCCACGCACGGCCCGAATCAACCCTGACAATAAGCGAGTTGATCGTCACGGAACGGTCAAGGCCCCCGTCGCCGCGCTCCTACGGGGGCCTCGTGCGGCCGGTGGTCTCCCCGGTGCTCCCGGGGAGCTCCGGCCGCGGATCGCTACCGGGCCGTCTCCCGCTCGTAGGCCCGGACCACCTCGTCCGTGGGGCCGTCCATCAGCAGCTCACCGCGCTCCAGCCACAGCACCCGGTCGCACGTGTCGCGGATCGACCTGTTGTTGTGGCTGACCAGGAAGACCGTGCCGGCCTCCTTGCGCAGCTCGCGGATGCGCTCCTCGGAGCGCTTCTGGAAGGACCGGTCACCGGTGGCCAGCGCCTCGTCGATCATCAGCACGTCGTGGTCCTTGGCCGCCGCGATGGAGAACCGCAGCCGGGCCGCCATGCCGGAGGAGTAGGTCCGCATGGGGAGCGTGATGAAGTCGCCCTTCTCGTTGATGCCGGAGAAGTCGACGATGTCCTGGTAGCGCTCGCGGATCTGCTCGCGCGACATGCCCATGGCGAGGCCGCCGAGCATCACGTTCTTCTCGCCCGTGAGGTCGTTCATCATGGCGGCGTTCACGCCCAGCAGCGAGGGCTGGCCGTCGGTGTAGATCTTGCCGCGCTCGGTGGGCAGCAGCCCGGCGACCGCCTTGAGCAGGGTGGACTTGCCCGAGCCGTTGGAGCCGATCAGGCCGATGGCCTGGCCCCGGTAGGCGGTGAAGCTCACCCCCTTGACGGCGTGCACCTCGCGCACGCCCGCGCCGGGCGTGCGCTTGACGATCCGGTTCAGGGCGGCGGTCGCACTACCGCGGCCGGTGTTGCCGCCGTAGACGCGGTAGACGATGTGGACGTCGTCCGCGATCACGGTGGGCCGGGGTGCGGACGCCTCGGTCCCGTTGTTCTGATCAGCCACGGCCGTACTTCTCCTCAGCCTTCCAGAAGTACACGAAGCCGCCGACGCCCACGACGAGCGCCCAGCCGACCGCCAGCGCCCACACGTGCGGCGGCAGGTGGACGTGGCTGCGGTCGTCGATCAGCGCCCAGCGCATGAGGTCGATGTAGACGGCGGCGGGGTTGGCGGCCAGCAGGTCGGCGACCCACTTCGGCGCGTGCGTCTTCTCCAGCGC
The DNA here is from genome assembly GCF_020328095.1 of Streptomyces sichuanensis. Classification (NCBI taxonomy): domain Bacteria; kingdom Bacillati; phylum Actinomycetota; class Actinomycetes; order Kitasatosporales; family Streptomycetaceae; genus Streptomyces; species Streptomyces sichuanensis. The sequence continues at coordinate 89,350 of NZ_JAIXMK010000002.1, read as the reverse complement.
CGTGGACAGGCTGTACATCACGCCAGACGCGTACATCCACGTACGGGTGAGGAACGGCAGCAGCTGCGCCAGGTCCGGCGTCTTGCTGCCCATCCGGGCCAGGACCATCGCCAGGCCGGTGTTGAAGAGGAACTGCAGCACCAGCACCGGGACGATCAGCACCCACGACAGGGCGGGCATGTGCCCGAAGCCGATCAGGAAGAGGAACAGCACGCACATCGAGAGCAGCAGCTGCTGGAGCTGCTGGAGCGCGAAGGAGATCGGCAGCGCCGCCCGCGGGAAGTGCAGGGCGCGCACCAGCCCCAGGTTGCCCGCGATCGAGCGCACGCCGGCCATCGCCGAGCTCTGCGTGAAGGTGAAGACGAAGATCCCCGTCACCAGGAAGGGGATGTAGGTCCGGATTCCCATGTCCTTGCCCTGCTGCATCAGCAGGCCGAAGATCAGGAAGTACACCGTGGCGTTCAGCAGGGGGGTGGCCACCTGCCAGACCTGGCCCAGCTTGGCCTGGCTGTACTGGGCGGTCATCTTCGCCCGGGAGAAGGCGACGATGAAGTGCCGCCGGTCCCACAGCTGCCGCGCGTACTCCGGCAGGCTCGGCCGGGCACCGCTCACCGCGAGCCCGTACTTCCTGGCCAGCTCGGCGGCGGGCAGCCCGTCGTCGGGTGACGGCGGGGCACTCATGGCGACCGCACTGTCGTGCGTTGTCTCGCTCACAATTGACACTTTCGTCCTCAAGGTGCGCTGCCGGGGCCGGGCCCCGGTTCGCGCCCGGTGCTCTCAGACAAGAGCTTGTCAGATCACGGGCGGGCGACCCAGTCGGGTCAGGCGCCACACGGTACGCCACTTCATGGGGCGTCGCGGACCGCAGGGAGTCGTCCAGCCCTCCCGGAAGCCGCCGAACCACGCGCGCAGCGCGGGCATCGACGGGCGGCGGGCCAGGGTCAGCAGCAGCCACACCCCGACATAGACGGGAACCAGCGGTGCCGGAAGGTTCCGGCGTGCCAGCCAGACCCGGTTGCGGGCCACCATGCGGTGGTAGACGGCGTGCCGGCTGGGGGCCGTGGTGGGGTGGTGCAGGACCATGTCCGACCGGTAGTCGATCATCCAGCCCGCGTCGAGGGCCCGCCAGGCGAGGTCGGTCTCCTCGTGCGCGTAGAAGAACTCGTCCGGCAGCCCGCCGACGTCGGCGAAGACGCGGGTGCGGGCCGCGTTGGCGCCGCCGAGGAAGGTCGTCACGCGCGACGAGCGCATCGGGTCGGACGCCCGCAGCCGCGGCACGTGGCGGCGCTGGGTGACGCCGGTGTCGGGGTCGGCGATGCGGAAGCTGATGATCCCGAGCTCCGGATCGGCGGCGAACGCCTCCCGGCACAGCTGGGCCGTGTCCTGGTTCGGCAGCAGTCCGTCGTCGTCGAGGAAGAGCAGGACGTCCACGTCGCGGCCGCCGGGGCCGAACGCCTCGATGCCGACGTTGCGGCCGGCCGGGATGCCCACGTTCTCGGGCAGCTCGACGGTCCGTACGGCGAGGCCGGGGACGTTCAGCTCGGGCAGCGGGGAGCCGTTGCCGACGACGACGACCTCGATCGGGTCGCCGGTCTGCTTGGCGACGGACTCCAGCAGGGCGCGCAGCTCGTCGGGGCGGTTGCCCATGGTCAGGACGACCGCGCCGACTCTGGTGGGGGCGCTCATCGCAGCCTGCTCGAAGCGAGGATGGACACCAGGTGCAGCACCGTCTGGAGGAGCGCGATGCCCGCGAGGACGGCGACGCCGAGGCGCGAGAAGAACAGGTCGTCCCGGACCGCGTCCAGGACCGCGAGGACCAGGATCAGCAGGGACGCCTCGATCCCGAGGATGAGGCGGTGGAACTTCAGCGCGGCGGCGGCCCTGCGGGCCAGGGCCATGCCGGACGAGCGCGGCTCGGACGCCGCCTCCTTGACCGGCGGCAGCCCGCCCTGGTGCCGGGCGACCCCGACGAGGTCGGTCTCGGCCTTGATCAGGACGGCGCCGACGGCGGCGAGGGTGCCCAGGAAGGCCCACAGCCAGTCGATCCGGCCGGAGCCCCACAGGTCGGCGGCGCGCAGCCCGAAGCCGACGAGGACCGCGGCGTCGCAGAGGTAGGCGCCGACCCGGTCGAGGTACACGCCGCCGAGCGAGAACTGCTTCTTCCAGCGGGCGACCTCGCCGTCGACGCAGTCGAGCAGCAGGTAGAGCTGGACCATCAGCACGCCGAGCACGGCGCCCGGGATCCCGGGCACCAGCAGGGCCGGGGCCGCGAGGACGCCGAAGACGGTCATCAGGTAGGTGAGCTGGTTGGGCGTGATCCGGGTGTTGACCAGGTACCGGTCGCAGCGCAGCGAGATCTCTCGCATGTAGAGGCGGCCGGCCCAGTGCTCACCGCTGCGCCGGTCCTTCACACCCGCGGGGTGGACGACGGGTCGGAGTTCAGCTACTGACGGTTTGTGCATAGTCGGCGTAGGCGTCCCTGATCTGGTGGGTGGAGAGGTCGAGGTGCTCAAGGATCGTGTACCGCCCGGGGCGGGTCTGCGGCGCGTACTCCACCACCCGTACGAACTCGTCGTCGGTGAAGCCGATCTCGGAGGGCAGCACGGGCAGGCCGTGCCGTCGCAGCACCTCGACCATCAGCGCGGACTCCTCGCGGGCACCGCGCAGGTGCATCGCGAAGGCGGCCCCGAGGCCGCACTGCTCGCCGTGGCTGGCGGCGCGCTTGGGGTAGAGGATGTCGAAGGCGTGGTTGATCTCGTGGCAGGCGCCCGAGGCGGGGCGGCTGTCACCGGCGACGGACATCGCGATGCCGGTGAGCACCAGCCCCTCGGCCAGCACCTGCAGGAAGCCGTCGTCGCCGACGCCGCCGGGGTGCCGGAGCACGGCCTCGCCGGCCTGGCGGGCCATCGCGGCGGCCAGGCCGTCGATGCTCTCGCCGCGCTCGCGGTGGGCGAGCTCCCAGTCCGCAACGGCGGAGACGTTGGAGACCGCGTCGCCGATGCCGGAGCGCACGTAGCGCACGGGCGCCTCGCGGATGACGTCGAGGTCGATGACGACCGCGATGGGGTTCGGCACGCCGTACGAGCCGCGGCCCGCGTCGTTGTCGAGGGTGGCGACCGGCGAGCAGAGCCCGTCGTGCGAGAGGTTGGTGGCGACGGCGACCAGCGGCAGGCCGATCCGCGCCGCGGCGTACTTGGCGCAGTCGATGATCTTGCCACCGCCGAGGCCCACGACCGCGTCGTAGTGCCCCTTCTTCATGCGGTCGCCGAGCCTGATGGCGTCGTCCAGGGTGCCGCCGCCGACCTCGTACCAGGAGGCGCCGGGCAGCGCCGGGGCGAGCCGCTCGCGCAGCTGCGCCCCGGAGCCGCCGCTGATGGCGATGGCGAGCTTGCCGGAGCTGGAGATCCGCTGGTCGGCGAGGACGCAGGCCAGATCGTTCAGGGCTCCGGCGCGGATGTCGACGACGACCGGCGAGGGGATGAGCCTCGTCAGTACTGGCACGCGATCTCCCGGCCCTTGGCGAGGTCGTCGTGGTTGTCGATCTCGACCCACTTCACGTCGCCGATGGGGGCCGTGTCGATCTTGAAGCCGCGGTTGACGAGCTCCTGGTAGCCGTCCTCGTAGTAGAGGTCGGGGTCGCGCTCGAAGGTGACCTTGAGGGCGTCCGCCAGCTCGGCGGCGGCCTCGGCCTCGATGAGGGTGACGCCGATGTACTCGCCGGTGGCGTCGGCGGGCTCCATGAGCTTGGTGATCTTCTGGGCGCCCTTCTCGGCGTCCACGACGACCTTCATCTCCTCGTCGGCGAGGTTCTTCACCGTGTCGAGGGCCAGGATGATCTTCTGGCCGTTGCCGCGGGCGGCGAGCAGCGTCTTCTCGACGGAGACCGGGTGGACGGTGTCGCCGTTGGCGAGGATCACACCGCGGCCGAGGACCTCACGGGCGCACCACAGGGAGTAGGCGTTGTTCCACTCCTCGGCCTTGTCGTTGTCGATCAGGGTGAGCTTGAGGCCGTACTTGGCCTCCAGCGCCTCCTTGCGCGCGTACACGGCCTCCTTGCGGTAGCCGACGACGATCGCGACCTCGGTCAGGCCGACCTCGGCGAAGTTGCCGAGGGTCAGGTCGAGGACGGTGAGCGACTCCTCCGCCCCGTCGGGGCCGACCGGCACCAGAGCCTTGGGCAGGGTGTCGGTGTAGGGACGCAGACGCCGTCCGGCGCCGGCTGCCAGCACGAGGCCGATCATGCGGGTTCTCCTGTTTCGTCGTGTACTGCGGGCGCCCCGGCGGACACCCAGAACCGGATGCTCTCGCTGAGCACCAGGAGCGTGATGGCGGCCGCGAGGACCGTCAGCGCGATGGTGAAGCCCCGGCCGTGCCAGAGGGCGGCGGCGGCCGTGACCGCCACGGCCCGTCCCTCGTGCCCGCCGATCGCCCGCACCAGCCAGTGCGGCGGGGCACCGGTGCCGCCACGGATGCGGTACACCGTGTCGTAGTGATGGTAGGCGACCGCGGCCACCAGGCCGAAAGCCGCGGGCAGGGCGCCCGGGGCGTCGGAGAGCGCCGCCAGGCCGAGGATCATGCCGTACTCCGCACCGCGGAAGACGGGCGGGACCAGCCAGTCGAGGGGGCCCTTGAGGGAGTGGGCGACGGCGACGCCCGCGAAGACGGCGTACGCCGCGGCCTGCAGGACCGCGCGCCAGGTGCCGGCGCTGCCGCCGAGCAGCGGGCCGGCCAGCAGCACGGCCGCGGCGATGACCGCCCACAGGGGGGCGCTGTAGGCGCGCGCGGGCATCGTACGGCCGAGGGTCCGGCCCGCGAGCTCCGCGAGGGGCCCGGAGTCGGCGAGGTCGGCGAGGGCCTGGGCGGCGCGGTCGGTCCGCTTCGCCTTACGGGTCAGCGAGCGCAGCACGCGCCCGGCGGTGGTGTAGCAGGCCGCGAAGGCGCAGCCGATCAGCAGCACGACGAAGACGACGCGGGGGGTGGTGAGCGCGGTGAGGACCGCGATCAGCGCCCAGCGCTCGCCGATGGGCAGCACGATCATGCGCCGCGCCCAGACGGTCCAGCCGACGCTGTCGAGCTTGTCGGAGAGGGCGGCGGTGGGGCTGGTGTTGGCGGTGGCGTCGTGGTTCGCCTCGTTGAAGGAGAAGTCGACGACGTGCCGGCAGGTCTGCAGGACCATCGCGCCGAGCGCGAGGGCCCACACGTCGTCGCCGCCGCGGGCGGCGCCGAGGGCCAGGCCCGCGTAGTAGGCGTACTCCTTGGCCCGGTCGAACGTGGCGTCGAGCCAGGCGCCGAGCGTGGAGTACTGCAGGGAGTAGCGGGCGAGCTGGCCGTCGGTGCAGTCGAGCACGAACGAGGCGATCAGCAGCACGCCGGCGGCGACGAAGCCGGGCCGGGTGCCGGTGGCCGCGCAGCCGGCCGCGATCTGCGCCGTCAGCAGCGAGGCGGTCGTCACCTGATTGGGGGTGAGGCCGCGGCGCGCGCACCAGCGGGCGACGTAGCGGGAGTAGGGGCTGATGAAGAAGGTGGTGAAGAACCCGTCGCGGGACTTCACGGCGCTGCGCAGCCGGACGGCCTCGTCGTCGACGGACGCGGTCTCGGCCAGGGCCTTGGCCCGCAGGTCGTCGTCGGCCGGGACGGCCGCGACGAGGACCCCGAGGTCCGGACGGTGGACGGCGACGCCGCCGGCCGCGAGCCGGGCGGCGGCGGCGTCCGGCAGACCGGCCCCGCCGCCGGCGCTCTCCTCCGCCAGCGCCCGGAGCGCGTTCGCGAGCTCACCGCGCGCCTCCGGCTGCGCCGTGAGCGCGCCGTCGACGGCGGCGGCCGGGAAGCGGGGGTCGGTCAGGGCGAGCCGGAGGGCGTGGACGTGGCCCACGAAGCGGTGGTCGACGAGGGCGACCCGCTCGGCGGCCGGGACGGCGGCCAGCGCCGTGGCGGCGCCGGCGGTGCCGGGGGCCGTGCGGACGTCGAAGCCCAGGGACCGCAGGTCGTCCTCAAGCGAGGAGCCGGCGGGCGGCGTGCCGGTGAGGATGGCGGTCGACAGACGAACTCACTCCTTGGAAGCTGGCGTGGCCGCCTGGGATCCGCGAATGACCGGGCGGCGTGCGTGGCGCGCCAGGCCCCGGCCGCGGGGCGGCGTACGGCACGTCGGCAGAGGCTATCGGATCACCGGAAGACGCCGTTCACCGCACGTGCACCCGGGCGTCCCGTCACTGGCAGGACGCCCGGCGGGCGCGGGCGGTTCCCTCCGACGGAGGAAACGTTTCGCGTCGTCCGGCTGGAATAGGGTGCCGTCATGACGTGGCTGATCACAGGCGGAGCGGGGTACATCGGGGCGCACGTGGCGCGGGCGATGTCACAGGCCGGGGAGCGGGTCGCCGTACTGGACGACCTCTCCTCCGGCGTGGCCGCCCGGCTGCCCGAGGGCGTCCCGCTCGTGGTGGGGTCGGTGCTGGACCGCGAGGTGCTGGACCGGGCGTTCGCGGAGCTGGGCGTGACCGGAGTGGTGCACCTGGCGGCGAAGAAGCAGGTCGGGGAGTCGGTGGAGAAGCCCCTGCTGTACTACCGCGAGAACGTGCACGGGCTGACGGTGCTGCTGGAGGCGGTCGTCGCGGCCGGGGTCCGCAGCTTCGTCTTCTCCTCCTCGGCGGCCGTCTACGGCATGCCCGACGTCGACCTGGTCACGGAGGCGACGCCCTGCCTGCCGATCAACCCCTACGGCGAGACGAAGCTGGCGGGCGAGTGGCTGGTGCGGGCGACGGGGGCCGCGCACGGGATCTCGACGGCCTGCCTGCGCTACTTCAACGTCGCGGGGGCGGCCCGGCCGGAGCTGGCCGACACCGGCGTCTTCAACATCATCCCGATGATGTTCGACCGCATCACCCGCGGGGAGCGCCCGCGGATCTTCGGGACCGACTACGACACGCCCGACGGCACCTGCGTCCGCGACTACATCCACATCGAGGACCTGGCCACCGCCCACCTGGCCGCGGCGCGGCGGCTGGCCGAGCGCCCGGGGACGGGCGACCTGACGCTGAACGTGGGCACCGGGCGCGGCGTGTCGGTGCGGGAGATGGCCGACCTGATCGGAGAGGTCACCGGCCGTCCCGAACTGACGGCCGAGACCGGGCCACGCCGTCCGGGTGATCCGGCGCGTGTCGTGGCGTCGAACGCGCTGATCGCCGGGGAGCTGGGCTGGAGCGCGCGGCACGACCTGCTGAGCATGGTCACTTCGGCCTGGGAGGGATGGTGCCTGCACCATCCGCAGGCGCGTCGCCCCTGACGCCCGGCGGCGGACATCTCCGCAGGTCAGAGGCAATGACAACGGTGTTCAGTGCCGCGTTGCCCGATACCCCCCACCCGTAGTTCACTGGGCCTCGGCCGACGCCCGTCGGTCGTTCCGGACGATCTTCGGAGGCGGCATTCATGGGAGCGGGGCACGACCACGGCCACTCGCACGGGGGACCTCCGCCCGGCACGAGCGGCACCGCGGCCGCCGCCTACAAGGGGCGGCTGCGGATCGCGCTGGGCATCACCGTGACGGTGCTGGTGTCGGAGATCGTCGGCAGTGCGCTGACCGGTTCGCTGGCGCTGCTGGCGGACGCCGGGCACATGGCGACGGACGCGGTCGGCGTGTCGATGGCGCTGGTGGCGATCCACTTCGCGAACCGGCCGCCGAGCAGCCGGCGCACCTACGGCTACGCGCGCGCCGAGATCCTGGCGGCACTGCTGAACTGCCTGCTGCTGCTGGGCGTCGGTGGCTTCATCCTCGTCGAGGCCGTGGAGCGGCTGCGCAACCCGGCCGAGGTGCCGGGCGGGACGACGGTGGTCTTCGGCCTGGTGGGCGTGGTCGCCAATCTGATCTCCCTGGCGCTGCTGATGCGCGGCCAGAAGGAGAGCCTCAACGTGCGCGGGGCGTTCCTGGAGGTCCTCTCCGACGCGCTGGGCTCGCTGGCCGTGGTCGTCTCGGCACTGGTGATCATGGCGACGGGGTGGACACAGGCCGACCCCATCGCCTCGCTGCTGATCGGCCTGATGATCGTGCCGCGCACGCTGAAGCTGCTGCGGGAGGCGCTGGACGTGCTGCTGGAGGCGGCGCCCAAGAACGTCGACATGGACGACGTACGGGCGCACATCATGGCCCTGCCCGGCGTGGAGGACCTGCACGACCTCCATGTGTGGACGATCACATCGGGGATGCCGGTGCTGTCGGCGCACGTCGTGGTGGACCCGGCCGCGCTGGACGCCGCCGGGCACGAGAAGATACTGCGCGACCTGCAGGGCTGCCTCGGGGAGCACTTCGCCGTCGAGCACTGCACCTTCCAGCTGGAGCCCAGCGGGCACGCCGAGCACGAGGCCGGGCTCTGCCACTGATCCGGGCGGCCGGGCCCGGGGACCGCGCGGGCGCGGTCAGGACTCATCCGTCGTCGCCGTGGGCATCTCGTACGGCAGACTTGAGGGTCGAAGACAGACAATGAGGATGGTCAATGCCGATCACATCAGCCAAGGACCGCTCCGCCGACTCCGCCGCGGGGCCCGCTTCCGCCGACTCCGCTGAACCGATCATGCTGGAGCTGGTCGACGAGGACGGCAGGACCATCGGCACCGCCGAGAAACTCTCCGCCCATGTGGCGCCCGGGCGGCTGCACCGTGCGTTCTCGGTCTTCCTCTTCGACGACCGGGGCCGGCTGCTGCTGCAGCGCCGGGCGCTGGGCAAGTACCACTCCCCCGGCGTGTGGTCGAACACCTGCTGCGGCCACCCCTACCCGGAGGAGCCCCCGTTCGTCGCGGCCGCCCGCCGCACGGGCGAGGAGCTGGGCCTGGCCCCGGCGCTGATGCGCGAGGCCGGGACCGTGCGCTACAACCACCCCGACCCCGCCTCGGGCCTGGTCGAGCAGGAGTACAACCACCTCTTCGTCGGGACCGTGCGGGCCGAGCCGGACCCGGACCCGGAGGAGATCGCCCAGACCGCGTTCGTCACCCCGGCCGAGCTGGAAGCGCTGCGGGGGAAGGGCACCTTCTCCGCGTGGTTCACGACCGTGCTGGACGCCGCGCGGCCGGCCATCCGCGAGGTCACCGGGGCCGCAGCGGGCTGGTAGGCGGGGCGCACGGGTGCAGCGGCAGGGCGGCCCAGACCACCTTGCCGCCGCCCGCGGTGTGCTCGACGTCGCAGCGGCCGCCGACCTCCTCGACCGTCGCCTGGACGAGCAGCAGACCGCGGCCGCCCGTGCGCGGCTCGTCCTCGTCGCAGCACTCCAGCGGCTTGGGCCGGTAGGGGTGGTTGTCCTCGACGGCCACCCGCACCCACTCCGGGCCGATGGACACCTCCACGGCCACCTCCGGGGAGAGCAGCGCCGCGTGCCGGACGGCGTTGGTGACCAGCTCCGAGACGATGAGCAGCAGGCCGTGCAACAGGTCCTCGCGCAGCGGCACGCGCCGGCGCCGGATCAGGTCGCGGACCGCGTGCCGGGCCCGGGGCACCGAGCAGTCGAGGGCGGGCGTGGTGTACCGCCAGGTCCCGTCGTACTCGCCCGGCTTCCGGGGCGGGGGCGCCTGGCCCGGCTCGGGCGGGACGCCCCCGAGGATTTCCATGTCCGATACCAACCCCTCGCCGTGGCTCGACCGCACACGTCGAGTGTTGGGAGTTCCGGGGGCCGCACCGGCAAGCTGAACAGAAGTCGGCCTCTATCGACGGGATTTGATCGCGTACGTGTGGCACGACCGCATAGGCGACTGTTCCTGGCTGTCCCGTCCCTCCTTCACTGCACGATCCGGACTATCGCCTTCCCCCCGCTTCCCCTCCGGCCGCCCGCAGCGCCCCCGATAGCATCCGGCGCATGGAGCCTGCACTGCGCCTGAGCGTCGCCGACGCCACCGCCACCGTCCGCATCACCAACCCCGCCAAGCGCAACGCCATGACCACGGACATGTGGCGCGCCCTGCCGGAGCTGCTCGACCGGTGCGCGGCCGACCCGGCCGTCCGGGTGCTGGTGCTCACCGGCGAGGGCGACACGTTCTGCGCGGGTGCGGACATCTCGTCGCTGACCGATGACGGCGGCGAGGCGTCCCGGCACCTGGCGATCGCGGCCGAGGAGGCGCTGGCGGCGTTCCCCAAGCCCACCCTCGCCGCCGTGCGCGGCTACTGCGTGGGCGGCGGCTGCCAGCTCGCCGCCGCCTGCGACCTGCGCTTCGCGGCCGAGGACTCCTCCTTCGGGATCACCCCGGCCCGGCTCGGCATCGTCTACGCGGCCTCCTCCACCCGCCGCCTGGTCGACCTCGTCGGCCCCGCGACCGCCAAGTACCTGCTCTTCTCCGCCGAACTGATCGACGCGCCGCGGGCGCTGCGCACGGGCCTGGTGGACGAACTGTGGCCCGCGCAGGCGCTGGACGAGCGGGTCGCGGAGTTCGCCCGGATCCTGGCGTCACGGTCCCGGCTGACCCAGGCGGCCGCCAAGGAGTTCGCGGCCGGCCCGGCGGGTGCGGACCGCATCGCGTACTGGACCGAGCAGGCGCGCAGCAGCGGCGACGGCGCGGAAGGTGCCGCCGCCTTCCTGGAGCGCAGGCAGCCGCGCTTCGCCTGGACGGCCGGAACCCCCGTTCCCGGCCGCCCCGGTGGCGCGCAGCTCCCGGCGGGGCCCGTCGGCTAGGCGACGCCCCTGACGGAGCGCCACTCGGCGACGAGGTCGGCCGGGGCCTTGTCGGGCGAGCCCGCGTCGTACGGGGGCTGCGGGTCGTACTCGATCATCAGCTGCACGGACTGGGCGGCGCGGTCGCCCTGCATGCGGCCCACGAGCGTGAGCCCCATGTCGATGCCGGAGGAGACGCCGGCGGCGGTGACGTACTTGCCGTCGGTGACGACCCGCTCCCCCGTCGGCTCGGCGCCGTAGCCGGGGAGCCGATCGAGGTAGAGCCAGTGCGAGGTGGCCCGGCGGCCCTTCAGCAGGCCGGCGGCGGCCAGGATCAGCGAGCCGGTGCACACGGACGTCGTCCACGTCGCGCCCCGGTCCGCCTCCCGCAGCCAGTCGTGGACGGGGCCGGGCTGCAGCGGCAGGTGCTCCACCGGGCCGCCGGGCACGACGATGATGTCCGGGTCCGGCACGTCCGCCAGCGACTCCTCGGCCACGAGCGTGAGCCGGCCGTTCTCGTTGGCCACGGGGCCGGGCCGTTCGGCGACGAAGTGCACCTCGAAGCCGGGCACGTGGGCGAGCGTCTCGAACGGGCCGATGGCGTCGAGGGCGGTGAAGCCGGGGTAGAGCAGGATGGCGGTTTTCACAGGTGTGTCCTTCCGATCGTTCGTCAGGCGGTGGTCGTGGACGGCGCGGGCGCCATGGGGCGGAACCGGCGCCGGTACTCGGCCGGGGACGTGCCCAGGGCGCGCACGAACGCGCGGCGCATGGCCTCGGGCGTGCCGTAGCCGCAGGCCCGGGAGACCTCCTCGACGCCCTCCACCCCGTCCTCCAGCAGCCGTCGGGCGGCCTCCAGCCGTACGCCCTCCACGTACCGGCCGGGCGTCATGCCCACCTCGGCGTGGAAGGCCCGGGCGAAGTGCCGGGGCGAGAGGTTCGCGCGGGCGGCGAGGGCCTCGACGCCCAGGTCCTCGGCGGGGTGCTCGGCGATCCAGTGCTGGACGTCGCGCAACGTGGGCCGGTTGGCCGTCTGCGCGGCGAGCTGGACGCTGAACTGCCGCTGGTTGCCCGGGCGGCGCAGGAAGACCACGAGGTGGCGGGCGACCGCGAGCGCGGTCTGCCGGCCGTGGTCCTCCTCGACGAGGGCGAGCGCGAGGTCGATGCCCGCGGTGACGCCGGCCGAGGTGGCGACGGAGCCGTCCCGTACGAAGACGGGGTCCGGATCCAGTTCCACGTCCGGGTACCGCCGGGCGAAGTCCTCGCAGTAGGCCCAGTGCGTCGTGGCGCGGCGCCCGTCCAGCAGTCCGGTGGCGGCGAGCAGGAAGGCACCCGTGCAGACGGACACCAGCCGTCCGGCGCGCGGACCGTTGTCGTCCAGCCAGGCCAGCAGCCGCGGGTCGGCGCCGTCCATGCACTGGCCGCCCGGCACCAGGACGATGTCGGCGGCCTCGCAGTCGCCGAGGGCGGCGTCCGGGGCCAGGCGCAGGCCGCTGCCGGTGCGCACCGGTTCGCCGTCGACGGTCGCCGTGCGCACCCGGTACGTCCCGGGGTCGCGCAGCAGGGCGCTCGCACCGTGGAACACCTCAAGGGGGCCGGTGACGTCGAGGCTCTGCACCCCTTCGTAGAGGACGATCAGCACGTTGCGGCGGGAGGTCATGTCCTCATGCTGACGGTGTGTCGGGGAGGGCGGCAATGACGGACTCCCCACCTTTCCTGCCATGGGTGCCCCGCCCTTCCGGCCATACCAACCAGTAGGTAACGTGCGCGACATGACCACTCTGCCCGCGCGCGCCGGCCGCCGCTGTCACAACGTCCTCAACCCCTTCCACTCCGTCGTCTACTTCTCGCCCGACTCCCCCCGGGAGATGAACGCGCTGGGCATCGCGCACCACAACGCCGTCTACCTCGCCGCGCGTTCCGCCGCGTTCGGCCGCGTGGGGGCGGGCGTCGTCACGGCGGCCTTCCACAGCTTCAAGCACGAGATGGTGGCCCGGCACGTCCCGCAGGTCTGGGACGTCGCCTCGCCGCAGCAGGTCCTCGACGCCCGGCTGCGCGCCGCCGACGCCACGCTGCGCCGGCTGCTCGGCGAGGAGGCCGTGGCCTCGAAGGAGATGGCCGAGGCCGCCGGGCTGGCGCTGCGCGCCACCGAGGCGTGCGAGCGCCCCGTGCGCCCGCTGTACGCCGCGCACGCCGACCTGCCCGTGCCGGACGCCCCCCACCTGGCCCTGTGGCACGCCACGACGCTTCTGCGCGAGTACCGCGGCGACGGGCACCTGATCGCCCTCGCCCGGACCGGCCTGGACCCCGTCGAGGCGCTCGTCAGCCAGTCCGTCACCGGGCGCGGCATGTCGCACAAGTGGCTGCTGACCACCCGCGGCTGGAGCGAGGAGGAGCTGGCCGCGGGCCGGGAGGGGCTGCTCGCCCGCGGACTGCTGGGCGCCGACGGCCGGTTGACGGAGGCCGGCATCACGCTGCGCGAGGAGCTGGAGGACGAGACGGACGTGCTGGACGCGGCGCCGTACGAGCACCTGGGCGCGGGGGGCGTGGAGCGCCTGACCGAACTGGCGACCGCCTTCACCACGACGCTGGTCGGGGCGGGCGGATTCCCGGCGGACCTGCGGGGGTAGGCGACGGTCGCTGTCGGTGGTACCTGCCACAATGCAGATCGCGGCTCGGAGAAGTTCCCAGAGAAAGCAGAGCGTGATCGTGACGACGTCGACGTCGATCGAAGGCAGGATCGCCGAGGAGCTCGGCGTGCGGGAGCGGCAGGTCAGGGCCGCCGTCGACTTGCTCGACGGCGGCTCGACCGTCCCGTTCATCGCGCGCTACCGCAAGGAAGCGACCGAGATGCTCGACGACGCGCAGCTGCGCGCCCTGGAGGAGCGGCTGCGGTACCTGCGGGAGCTGGAGGACCGGCGGACGGCCGTCCTGGAGTCCGTGCGCTCGCAGGGCAAGCTGGACGAGGCGCTGGAGGCGCGCATCCGCGCCGCCGACTCCAAGGCCCGCCTGGAGGACATCTACCTGCCCTTCAAGCCCAAGCGGCGCACGAAGGCGCAGATCGCGCGGGAGGCCGGGCTGGAGCCGCTGGCCGACGGGCTGCTCGCCGACCCCGGCGTCGAGCCGTCGGCCGCCGCAGCCGCCTTCGTCGACGCGGGCAAGGGCGTCGCCGACGCCGCCGCCGCGCTGGAGGGCGCCCGCGCCATCCTCACCGAGCGCTTCGGCGAGGACGCGGACCTCATCGGCGAGCTGCGCGAGCGCATGTGGACGCGCGGGCGCGTGGCCGCCAAGGTGCGCGAGGGCAAGGAGGAGGCGGGCGCGAAGTTCGCCGACTACTTCGACTTCGCCGAGCCCTTCACCGAGCTGCCCTCGCACCGGGTGCTGGCGATGCTGCGCGGCGAGAAGGAGGAGGTCCTCGACCTCACGCTGGAGCCGGAGGCCGCCGACGCGGCGCCCGCGGGCCCCAGCGCCTACGAGCAGGCCATCGCCCGCCGCTTCGGCATCGCCGACCGCGGCCGGCCGGCGGACGCCTGGCTGTGCGACACCGTGCGCTGGGCCTGGCGCACCCGCGTCCTCGTCCACCTCGGCATCGACCTGCGGCTGCGGTTGCGGCAGGCCGCCGAGGACGAGGCGGTCCGCGTCTTCGCGGCCAACCTGCGCGACCTGCTGCTCGCCGCACCGGCCGGCACGCGCGCCACGATGGGCCTCGACCCCGGCTTCCGCACGGGCGTGAAGGTCGCCGTCGTGGACGCCACGGGCAAGGTCGCCGCCACCGAGACGATCTACCCGCACGTCCCGCAGAACAAGTGGGACGCGTCGCTGGCCACGCTGGCCCGGCTCGCCCGCGAGCACGGCGTGGAGCTCGTCGCCATCGGCAACGGCACCGCCTCCCGCGAGACCGACAAGCTGGCGGGCGACCTGATCTCCCGCCACCCGGAGCTGAAGCTGACGAAGGTGATGGTCTCCGAGGCCGGCGCCTCGGTGTACTCCGCCTCCGCCTTCGCCTCCCAGGAGCTGCCGGACCTCGACGTGTCCCTGCGCGGCGCGGTGTCCATCGCCCGGCGGCTGCAGGACCCGCTCGCCGAGCTGGTCAAGATCGACCCGAAGTCGATCGGCGTCGGCCAGTACCAGCACGACCTGTCCGAGGTGAAGCTGTCCCGCTCGCTGGACGCGGTCGTGGAGGACTGCGTCAACGGCGTCGGCGTCGACGTCAACACCGCCTCCGCGCCCCTGCTCTCGCGCGTCTCCGGCATCAGCTCGGGCCTCGCCGACAACATCGTCGCCCACCGCGACGCCAACGGCCCCTTCCGTTCCCGCCGGGCGCTGAAGGACGTGGCGCGGCTCGGCCCGAAGGCGTACGAGCAGTGCGCGGGCTTCCTGCGCATCCGCGACGGCGACGACCCGCTGGACGCCTCCAGCGTGCACCCCGAGGCGTACCCCGTGGTCCGCGCCATGGTGAAGGCCACGGGCGGGCCGGTCGGCTCCCTCATCGGCAACACCGCGGCCCTCCGCTCGCTGCGGCCCGACGACTTCGTCAGCGACTCGTTCGGTCTGCCGACGGTCACGGACATCCTGCGCGAGCTGGAGAAGCCCGGCCGCGACCCGCGGCCGGCGTTCAAGACGGCGACCTTCAAGGACGGCGTCGAGAAGATCGGCGACCTGACGCCGGGGATGCTGCTGGAGGGCGTCGTGACGAACGTCGCCGCGTTCGGGGCGTTCGTGGACGTGGGTGTCCACCAGGACGGGCTGGTCCACGTGTCGGCGATGTCGCGGACGTTCGTGAAGGACCCGCGGGACGTGGTGAAGCCGGGCGACATCGTGCGGGTGAAGGTGATGGACGTCGACATCCCGCGCAAGCGGATCTCGCTGACGCTCCGGCTGGACGACGAGGCGGCGGCCGCGCCGGGGGGTGGCGGCTCCGGTGCCGGTGCCGGTGCTCCGCGCAAGCGTGCCGAGCGGTCGGCACCCCGTCCGCGTCGCGCCGACAGCCGGCCGGCGGCTCCCGCCGACAGCGCGATGGCGGACGCCCTGCGCCGGGCGGGCCTGCTGGGCGGCCCGAAGGGCCGCTGACCCCGGGGGCTCCGCCCCCCGGACCCCCGGTCCTCAATCTCCCCCGGCCACCGCTGGGAGGTGGCTCCCGGACGGGCTGCTTTGCAGCCCGTCCGGCGATTGAGGACACAGGGAAAACTCAGCGCTCCGTCACACGGCCTTCGGACACCTCAAGGCGTCTCGTCACGGCGACGGCGTCCAGCATGCGGCGGTCGTGGGTCACCAGCAGCAGCGTCCCGTTGTACGACTCCAGCGCCGACTCCAGCTGTTCGATCGCCGGCAGGTCGAGGTGGTTCGTAGGCTCGTCGAGGACGAGGAGGTTCACGCCGCGGGCCTGCAGGAGTGCCAGGGCCGCGCGGGTGCGCTCGCCCGGGGAGAGGGTCGCCGCGGACCGCAGGACGTGGTCCGCCTTGAGCCCGAACTTCGCCAGCAGGGTGCGCACGTCCGCGGGCGTCTGCTCCGGGACCGCCGCGCCGAAGGCGTCCAGCAGCGTCTCGGTGCCGAAGAACAGGCCGCGGGCCTGGTCCACCTCGCCGACGACCACGCCGGGGCCCAGCGACGCACTGCCCTCCGTCAGCTCCAGCCTGCCGAGCAGCGCGGCGAGCAGCGTGGACTTGCCCGAGCCGTTGGCGCCCGTGATGGCGACCCGGTCGGCCCAGTCGATCTGCAGGTCCACGGGTCCGAAGGCGAAGGAACCCCGGTGTGCCGTCGCGCCCCGCAGGGTGGCCACGACCGCGCCCGAGCGGGGCGCGGCGGCGATCTCCATGCGCAGCTCCCACTCCTTGCGGGGCTCCTCGACGACGTCCAGCCGCTCGATGAGGCGCTCGGTCTGGCGGGCCTTGGCGGCCTGCTTCTCGGTGGACTCGGCCCGGAACTTGCGGCCGATCTTGTCGTTGTCGGTGGACTTGCGGCGGGCGTTGCGGACGCCCTTCTCCATCCAGTTGCGCTGGGTGCGGGCGCGGGCCTCCAGCGAGGCGCGGGTGTCGGCGTACTCCTCGTACGCCTCGCGGGCGTGGCGCCGGGCGGTCTCGCGCTCCTCCAGATAGGCGGTGTAGCCACCGCCGTAGAGGTTGATCTGTTGCTGGGCGAGGTCCAGTTCGAGGACCTTGTCCACGGTGCGGGCCAGGAACTCGCGGTCGTGGCTGACGAGGACCGTGCCGGCGCGCAGGCCGGTGACGAAGTCCTCCAGGCGCGCCAGGCCGTCCAGGTCGAGGTCGTTGGTGGGCTCGTCCAGGAGGAAGACGTCGTAGCGGCTCAGCAGCAGGCTGGCGAGGCCGGCGCGGGCGGCCTGGCCGCCGGAGAGGCTGGTCATGGGCCGGTCCAGGCCGACGGTGAGGCCGAGGGAGCCGGCGACCTCCTCCGCCCGCTCGTCGAGGTCGGCGCCGCCGAGGCCGAGCCAGCGGTCGAGGGCGACGGCGTAGGCGTCGTCGGCGCCGGGCGCGCCGTCGACGAGGCCCTGTGTCGCGGCGTCGAGCGCGGCCTGGGCGGCGGTGACGCCGGTGCGGCGGCCGAGGAAGGCGCGTACGCTCTCGCCGTCCCGCCGCTCGGGCTCCTGCGGGAGGTGGCCGACGGTGGCGGTCGGCGGGCTGGTCCGCAGCGTGCCCTCGTCGGGCACGGCGAGGCCGGCGAGCAGGCGCAGCAGGGTGGACTTCCCGGCGCCGTTGGCTCCGACGAGACCGATGACCTCACCGGGCGCGACGACGAGGTCGAGCCCGGAGAAGAGGGTGCGGTCGCCGTGTCCGGCGGCGAGGTCCTTGGCGACGAGAGTGGCACTCATGGGACCACGACTGTAGCTTCTGCGCCGCCGTCGGCCGAACCGGTTTCCTTCAGGGCGCCGGGTCCGCCGGTACCGCCGTGACCAGCACCTCGCCGTACGTGCGGGCCACGACGTAGGTGGTGCGGGGTCCGAGCGGGACCGGGTGCGTGCCCGGGGGCAGCCGCTCGTCGAAGAGGTCGCGGGCGCGGGGGCGCCGCAGGCGTGACGTGCCGTGGCCGGTCACCCGGACCCGGCAGGCCACCGCCACCTCCACCAGGGCCCGTCCCGGCTCCGCCCGCAGTCCGGCCAGCCGACGGCGGTGGGCACCGGACCGCCCCTGCAGTGCCTGTTCCAGCTGGGCGGCGAGGACGGCCACGAGCGGCGCCGGCGACTCGACGAAGACGGCGCGGGAGCCGGCGGCCGCGAACGCGGCGCGCACCGCGGCCCGCTCGTCCTCGCCGGTGGTACGGGCGAAGACGACGGCCCCGTACCCCCGGATCTCCTCCGTGGTGGCGAGGGCCGCGTCCCGGGTGACGTCGGCGCCCGTGCCGCCGGCCCTGAGGGTGGCCGCGAGGCGCGCGAAGAAGGCGACGCGCGGCCCGACGAGCAGTACGCGCCGTGGAGTTGGTCCCGGCGCGCGGGTCGTGTGCTCCCTTCCCGCCCCCATGCCGGCAGTATTCCCACCGGTGTGCCGCTTCCGACCCGGCGGCGGCGTTTTCGGCTGTACCGTCGGCCCATGGCAAGCGATGTGATCGTGGTCGGTGCCGGAGTCACCGGGCTGACCAGTGCGATCGTGCTGGCGGAGCGGGGGCGCGAGGTCGAGGTGTGGACCCGCTCGCCGTCCGCGGAGACCACGTCGGCGTTGGCCGGGGGCCTGTGGTGGCCGTACTGCATCGAGCCGCGGGAGGCTGCCGGGCAGTGGGCGCTGCGGTCGCTGGCGGTGCTGACGGGGCTGGCCGCACGGCCGGCGGAGACCGGGGTGCGCATGGTCGACGGCGTCCACGCGGGCGTGGTCCCGGCGGAGCTGGGGGCGTGGGCGGCCCGGGTGCCGGGGCTGCGGGACGCCGGGGCGGGCGAGGTGCCGCGCGGCTGGGACCGCGGGGTGCGGGCCCGGCTCCCGTTGCTCGACATGCCGGCGCACCTGGACTACCTGCAGCGCCGGCTGGCCGCGGCCGGCGGCACGGTCACCGTGCGGCGGGTGTCCTCGCTGGAGCGGGTGGCGCACACGGCCCGCGCGGTCGTCAACTGCACGGGGCTGGGCGCCCGGGACCTGGTGCCCGATCCCTCGGTCCATCCGGTCCACGGGCAGCTGGTGATCGTCGAGGACCCGGGCGTCGAGGAGTGGTTCACGGTCGCGTCCGAGGACCGGGCGGACACGGTGTACGTGCTTCCGCAGCCGTACGGCGTCGTGCTCGGCGGCACCGCCCGCGCGCACGTGTGGGACCGTACGCCCTCCCCGTGCACGGCCCAGGCCATCATCAGCCGGTGCTCGCGCGTCTTCCCCGGCCTGGGCCGGGCCCGGGTGCTCGGGCACCGCGTGGGCCTGCGCCCGGCGCGCCCGCGCGTCCGGCTGGAGGCGGAGCGGCTGCCGGGCGGCGGCCTGCTGGTGCACAACTACGGCCACGGCGGCGCGGGCGTCACGGTGTCCTGGGGCTGTGCGCTGGAGGCCGCGGACCTGGCCGAGGGCTGATCCGGGATACGGGGCCGGGGGCTCCCCCGGGCAGGAGGAGCCCCCCCTGGTTCAGGGCAGGTGCGTGAGGGCGGGCGGGCGCAGGCCGGGCGGCAGGGTGTCCGTCCGGTCGTACGAGCGCGGGCCGCCGTGCGTGGCGCGGACGAAGGCCGCGTAGCCGCCGACGAGCGGGAGGCTGGCCGAGGTGCGGCTGAGGTCGACGGTCAGGCGCGGGGTGGAGGGCGCCGGTTCGATCAGGCCGGCGTCCGTGCCGGCGACGATGAGCGCGAGGCGGTGGCCGGCCGGTACGACGTGGTCGGTGGCGGCCAGGTCGAGGGTGAGGGTGTAGGGCTTGCCGGGTGTGACCGGGCCGCCGCGGGTGCGGCTCGCGTGGTGGCCGAGGTCGGCCCAGCCGCGGCTGACGACGGTGTGGCCGACGTCCTTGGTGGCCGCTTCGGTGCGCAGGAAGCAGCCGGTGTCGGCGGGAGTGCCGCTGCCCCAGCAGCTGCGGTCGGTCAGGGTGCGGATGCCCTCGCCCCGGCCGGCGTAGTCGCGGATGGTGGCGGGGCCGAGGTCGACGAGCACGGCCGACAGGTGCGCCGAGGCGGTGGAGGGGGTGACCGTCAGCCGCACCGTCGAGGAGCCGGACAGGCGCAGGTCGCGGGCGAGCGGGCGGGTGGTGAAGCCGGCCTTGGACGGCGTGCTGTCGTCGATGTGCGCCGCCCAGTCGCTCTCGCCGAGCCGCGGGTCGTCGGTGAAGGTCTCGGTGGCTCCGGGCGGGGCGGGCGCGAGGCCCAGCGTGCCGACGCCCGGGGCGGTGCCGGCGGCGGGGCGCAGGGTGGTGGTCCGGGTGTCGCCCGGAGGCCAGGAGCGGTCGGTGGACCACTGGCCGGGGGCGCGCTCGACGTCGGCCGCCGGCTCGCGCTCGATGCCGTTGTCGTAGCCGAGGAGGTAGTGGTCGAACCAGCGGTGCAGGGTGCGCACCCAGGCGTCGCGGCGGAAGTCGAACGGGTCGACGTGCCCGGTCTGCGACAGCCACACCTTGCGCTCGACGCCCGCGGCGGCGAGCGCGTCCCACCACTGGCCGAAGTGCTTGGTGCGGACGTTGAGGTCCTGCATGCCGTGCACGGCCAGGACGCTGGCGCGCACCTTGTGGGCGTCCTTGGCGTAGTCGCGCTCGCTCCACAGGGGGGTCCAGTCGCCGTTGCGCGGCGCGCCCTCGACGAGCCGGCGCTGCACGGCCTGGCAGCGGCCGCGCGCCTCGGTGCTCTCGACGCGGTCCGCGAGGCCGTCGGGGCCGCTGTCGAAGAGGGCGGCGCCCTTGGCGAAGTAGTAGTCGTACCAGGAGCTGATGGCGCCGATGGGGACGATGGTGCGCAGGCCCTCGACGCCGGTGGCGGCGACGCCGTTGGCGACGGTGCCGTCGTAGCTCTTGCCGATCATGCCGACGGCCCCGGTGGTCCAGCCGGCCGTGCTCCGGGCCTGTCCGGTGCGGGTGGTGTAGCCGCGGGCTCGGCCGTTCAACCAGTCGACGACGGCCTTGGCGGACTGGACGTCGGAGCGGCCGCCGACGTCCACGCAGCCGTCGGAACGGTTCGTTCCGGCCAGGTCGACGAGGACGACCGCATAGCCGCGCGGCACGAAGAAATTGTCGTAGTACAAGGGGAACTGGCTCGGGTTCCCCTGGGCGTCGTAGGTCTTCTTCTGGCTTTCGTTGCCGCGGCCGCAGCAGGAGTAGTACGGGCTGGCGTCCATGATGACGGGCACCTTGCGGCCCGCTTCGGCGGCCTCCCGGGGCCGGACGATGTCGACGGCCACCCGGTCGGTGCGTCCGTCGCCGTCACCGTCGAGCCGGGTGTCCACCCACACGGACTCGCGCACGGCACGGTCGTAGGAGTACACGGGTCTGCTCTCGTCCGGCGGTTTCACGCCACCGGCGGCGTGGGCGGCGCCCGGTGGCACGAGCAGCACCGCCGTCAGGGCGGCCAGGGCCGCCAGTATGGACGTTCTCCAGGGTATGCGGGTGTTTCCCGCGCGTAGGGACACGGCGGGGACGCTAGCGCGGCCAACTCCCGTGCAGAAGGGGAACGGCGGTGGAAGGCGCGCCTCACGAGGCGTCTCGTGACGGGCACATGTCGATCGGATGTCGGGATAAGGCATGGACATACCCGTACCGCCGATGAGTACATAGGCTGCGATTGATCTTTCGCCCCCTACGAGTTGGGAGTGACTCGTGCGTCACAGACTCATCGTTCCGAGCGCGGCAGCCGCCTTCCTGATGCTGGCGGTGCCTGCGTCGGCCGCCGACGCCACACCGGGCGCTCCCAGCGCCGGGGACTCCTACTACCCCGCGTCCGGCAACGGCGGTTACGACGTCTCCCACTACGACCTGCGCCTGAAGTACCAGCCGGCGACGGACCGGCTGGAGGGCACGGCGACGATCACCGCCACCACCACCCAGGACCTGTCCCGCTTCAACCTCGACTTCGCGCTCAAGGTGAGCGAGGTCCTGGTCAACGGCAAGCCCACCCAGTTCACCAAGTCGGGTGCACAGGAACTGGAGATCACGCCCTTCGCGCCGCTGCCCAAGGGCAAGCAGATCACCGTGGTGGTGCGCTACAGCGACATCCCCTCGCAGGTGAAGATCGACGGATTCTCCGCCTGGCAGCGCACCCCGGACGGCGCGGTCGTGGCCAACGAGCCGGAGGCCGCCGTCTGGTGGTTCCCCAGCAACGACCACCCGCGGGACAAGGCCACCTACGACATCTCGGTCTCGGTGCCGGACGGCCTGCAGACGGTCAGCAACGGCGAGCTGAAGTCGCAGACCTCCAAGCTGGGCTGGACGCGCTACAACTGGCGGGCCACCAAGCCGCAGGCGAGCTACCTCACGACGCTGGCCATCGGCAAGTTCGACATCACCACCGACAAGACGGCCGACGGCCTGCCGGTCCTCAACGCCTACAGCAAGGACCTGGGCGACAACCTCGCCTCGGCCAAGGCGAGCGTCGAGCGTTCCACCGAGATCATCGACTGGGAGTCCAAGGTCTTCGGGCCCTACCCCTTCAACGCCATCGGCGGCTACGTCCCCAACGTCAAGACCGGCTACGCGCTGGAGACGCAGACCCGCCCGTACTACAGCCCGTCCGGCTTCGCCAACGGCGCCAACACCTCGCTGGTCGTGCACGAGCTCGCCCACCAGTGGTTCGGCGACAACGTCTCGGTGAAGAACTGGCGCGACATCTGGGTCAACGAGGGCTTCGCCACCTACGCGCAGTGGCTGTGGTCGCAGAAGGAGGGCGAGGGCACCGCCCAGGAGCTCGCCGACTACGTCTACAGCACCGTCCCGGCGGACAACGACTTCTGGAAGGTCAAGCCCGGTGACCCGGGGGCGCAGAACCAGTTCCACAGCGCGGTCTACCAGCGCGGCGCCATCACCCTCCAGGCCCTGCGCAACAAGGTCGGCGACGCCGCCTTCTTCAAGATCCTCAAGGGCTGGCAGGCGGAGAACAAGTTCGGCAACGGCTCGGTGCAGGACTTCGTGACATTCGCCGAGAAGACCTCCGGCAAGCCGCTGCAGAAGTTCTTCGACACCTGGCTGTTCACAGACTCCAAGCCGAGCGCGGCCGTGGCCGCCAAGGACGGCATCGGCAAGCCCGCCACGGGCAAGGCGAACAAGTCCCTGACCGGCAAGCCCGCCGAGCCCAAGTCCTGGAAGAAGATCCAGGAGGCGCAGGCCGCCCACCGGCACTGACCGCCACCCCTTGCAGCGAAGGGCCCGTCGGCCACGGCGACGGGCCCTTCGCCCTGCGCACGGGCCGGGGGAAGGTTTCACAGCAGTGGTGGCACAGCAATACTGTTGGGCCCGTAGGGCGTGACAGGAAGCGAGGCACCGCCGATGGAGACATCCGCCGGGAACGCAGCGGACACCGCGGACGCGGCGGAGGTGCGCCTCACGGTCGACGAGCTGGCCGCCCGCGCCGGGGTGACCGTCCGCACGGTGCGCTTCTACGGCACCCGCGGCCTGCTGCCCCCGCCCGAGCTCGGCCCTCGCCGGGTGGGCCGTTACGGGCCCGGCCACCTCTCGCGGCTGGCACTGATCGAGGAGCTGCAGCACCAGGGCCTGACGCTGGCCGCCATCGAGCGCTACGTGCGGGGCCTCCCGGACGACCTGAGCGCCCACGATCTGGCCATCCACCGGGCGCTGGTGGCCTCCTGGACGCCGGACGGGGCCGAGGAGACCACGCGCGAGCGGCTGGAGCGGCGGGCCGGGCGGCCCCTGACCGAGGCGGACATCGACCGGCTGGCCGCGATGAACGTGCTGGAGCGGGGAGGGGACGGGGAGGGCGCCGACACCTTCCGGGTGGACCCGGGGCTGCTGGGGCTGGGGGTGCAGCTGCTGGACGTGCCGATCGCCCTGGAGACGATCCTGGCGGCCCGCACGGTCCTGCTGGAGCAAGCCCGTTCGACGGCCCGGGAGCTGACGCGGCTCTTCCACGACGAGGTGTGGGGGCCCTACCGCGAGCAGGAGAGCGACCCCGCGGAGGTGGAGGCGATGAAGTCGCTGTCCGCCCACATGCAGCCGCTGGTGGTGCAGGCACTGGTGACGGCGTTCCAGCGGTCGCTCAAGCAGGAGCTTCGGGCGACGTACGGGGGCTGAGGCCCGGCGGCAGCCGCCGGGCCCTCTCCCGCGTCGTTCGTGCTCCGGGCGGTCAGTCGGTGAAGGTCTCGCCCTTCTCCGCCTTCTCCAGCAGCAGGGCGGGCGGCGCGAACCGCTCGCCGTACGCCGCCTGCAGCTCGCGGGCCCGTGCCACGAAGCCGGGCAGGCCGCCCTCGTAGCCGTTGACGTACTGCAGCGCGCCACCGGTCCAGCCGGGGAAGCCGATGCCCAGGATCGAGCCGATGTTGGCATCGGCCACCGACGTCAGCACGCCCTCCTCCAGGCAGCGGACGGTGTCCAGCGCCTCGGAGAAGAGCATGCGCTCCTTCATGTCGGCGAACGGGACCCGGGCGCCGTCCCGGCCGAAGTGCTCGGCCAGCCCCGGCCAGAGGCCGGTCCGCTTGCCGTCCGCGTAGTCGTAGAACCCGGCGCCGCCGCTGCGGCCGGTGCGGCCGAACTCCTCGACCATCCGGTCGATGACGGCGTCGGCCGGGTGCGGGGTCCAGGTGCCGCCGGCTTCCTCGACCGCGCGCCGGCCCTCCTCGCGGATCTTCCGCGGCAGGGTGAGGGTCAGCTCGTCCATCAGGGAGAGCACCTTCGCCGGGTAGCCGGCCTGGGCGGCGGCCTGCTCGACGGAGGCGGCGGGGACGCCCTCGCCGATCATGGCGACGCCCTCGTTGAGGAACCGGCCGATGACGCGCGAGGTGAAGAAGCCGCGCGAGTCGTTGACGACGATCGGCGTCTTGCGGATCCGCCGCACCAGGTCGAACGCCCGGGCCAGGGCCTCGTCCCCGGTCCGCTCGCCCTTGATGATCTCCACCAGCGGCATCTTGTCGACGGGCGAGAAGAAGTGCAGTCCGACGAAGTCGGCCCGCCGCTCGACGCCCTCGGCGAGCAGGGTGATGGGCAGCGTGGAGGTGTTGGAGCACAGCAGCGCGTCGGGCTCGACGACGTGCTCGATCTCCTGGAAGACCTTGTGCTTGAGCGCCGGGTCCTCGAAGACGGCCTCGATGACGACGTCGCAGCCCGCCAGGTCGGCGGCGTCGGCGGTCGGCGTGATCCGGGCGAGGAGCTCGTCGCGCTTCTGCTCGGTCGTACGGCCCTTGGCCAGCGCCTTGGCGAGGAGGCCCTCGGAGTACGCCTTGCCCTTGCGGGCGTTCTCCACCGAGACGTCCTTGAGCACGACCTCGATGCCGGCCCGGGCGCAGGAGTAGGCGATGCCCGCGCCCATCATGCCGGCGCCCAGCACGGCGACCTTGCGGACGGTGCGCGGCTCGGTGCCGGCGGGGCGGCTCGCGCCGGAGTTGACGGCCTGCAGGTCGAAGAAGAACGCCTGGATCATGTTCTTGGCGGTCTGCCCGGTGACCAGCTCGGTGAAGTAGCGGGCCTCGATGACCTGGGCGGTCTCGAAGTCGACCTGCGAGCCCTCGACGGCGGCGGCGAGGATGTTGCGCGGGGCCGGGTAGGGCGCGCCGCCGGTCTGCTTCTTGAGGGTGGCCGGGAACGCCGGCAGGTTGGCCGCGAAGCGCGGACTGGCCGGGGTGCCGCCGGGGATCCTGTACCCCTTGGCGTCCCAGGGCTGCTGGGCCTGCGGGTGGGCGTCGATGAAGGCGCGGGCCTTGGTGAGGAGCTCTCCGGGGTGGGTCGCCACCTCGTGGATCAGGCCGGCCTCCAGGGCCCGCCGCGCGTCGTACTGCGTCCCCTGGAGCAGCACCTTCAGCAGGGCGTCCGTGATGCCGAGGAGCCGTACGGTGCGGGTGACCCCGCCGCCTCCGGGGAGCAGGCCGAGGGTGACCTCGGGCAGGCCGATCTTCGTGCCGGGCGCGTCGAGGGCGATGCGGTGGTGGCAGGCGAGGGCGATCTCGTACCCGCCGCCGAGGGCGGCACCGCCCATGGCGGCGACGACGGGGATGCCCAGGGTCTCGATGCGGCGCAGGTCGCGCTTGACGGTCATGCCGGCCTCGAAGACGCGCCGGGCGTCGGCGGGCGTGGCGGCGATCAGCTCGCGCAGGTCGCCGCCGGCGAAGAAGGTCTTCTTGGCGGAGGTGACGATGACGCCCCGGATGGACGCCGGGTCCGCCTGCAGCTCCGCCTCCAGGCGGTCGGCGACCGCGGTGAGGGACGCCTTGAAGGCGTCGTTCATGGTGTTGGCGGACTGCCGGGGGTCGTCGAGGACGAGGGTGACGACGCCGTCGCCGTCCTGCTCCCAGCGGATGGTGGTGGGCTGGCTCATGTTCTCGGAGTCTCCAGGGGTTGGGGGGAGGCGGCTAGACGCGCTCGACGACCGTGGCGATACCCATGCCGCCGCCCACGCACAGCGTGACCAGCCCGTACCGCTTGTCCTGCCGTTCCAGTTCGTCGACGACCGTGCCGAGCAGCATCGCGCCGGTGGCCCCCAGCGGGTGGCCCATGGCGATGGCCCCGCCGTTGACGTTGATGCGGTCCAGGCCGATGCCCATGTCCTTGGCGAAGCGCAGCACCACCGCCGCGAACGCCTCGTTGATCTCGATCAGGTCGATGTCGCCGATGGTCAGCCCGGCCTTGGCCAGCGCCTTGCGGGCGGCGGGGGCCGGGCCGGTGAGCATGATGGTGGGCTCGGAGCCGGAGACGGCGGCGGAGACGATCCGGGCCCGGGGCCGCATCCCGTAGCGCTCGCCGACCTCCCGGTTGCCGATGGCGACGAGGGCGGCGCCGTCGACGATGCCGGAGGAGTTGCCGGCGTGGTGCACGTGGTCGATCTTCTCGACCCAGTGGTACTGCTGCAGGGCGACGGCGTCGAAGCCGCCCTGCTCGCCGATGGCGGCGAAGGAGGGCTTGAGGGAGGCGAGCGACTCGGCGGTGGTGCCGGGGCGCAGGTGCTCGTCACGGTCGAGGACGACCAGGCCGTTGCGGTCGCGCACGGGCACGACGGAACGGTCGAAGCGGCCGTCCTTCCAGGCCGTGGCGGCGAGCTCCTGGGAGCGGGCGGCGAAGGTGTCCACGCCGAGCCGGGAGAAGCCCTCCAGCGTGGCGATCAGGTCGGCGCCGATGCCCTGGGGCGCGAAGTTGACGTCGAAGTTGGTCATCGGGTCCGCGAACCAGGCGCCGCCGTCCGAGGCCATGGGCACCCGGGACATCGACTCCACGCCGCCGGCGAGGACGAGGTCCTCCCAGCCGGAGCGGACCTTGGCCGCGGCGAGGTTGACGGCCTCCAGGCCCGAGGCACAGAAGCGGTTCTCCTGGACGCCGGCCACGGTGTCGGGCAGGCCCGCGGCGACGGCGGCGATGCGGGCGATGTCGGAGCCCTGGTCGCCGAGGGGGCTGACGACGCCGAGCACGATGTCGTCGATCGCGGCCGGGTCCAGGTCCGGGAAGCGGCGGCGCAGCTCGTGGATGAGGCCGACGACGAGGTCGATGGGCTTGGTGCCGTGCAGTGCGCCGTTGGCCTTGCCGCGTCCGCGCGGGGTGCGGATCGCGTCGTAGACGTACGCTTCGGTGCTCAAGGTCGGAAGCCTTTCGGGGGAGGGGGCAGGGCGGCGGGGGCCCGCGGGACGGTGGCTCAGGACAGCAGGGAGCGGCCGATGATCTCCTTCATGATCTCCGTCGTACCACCGTAGATCGTCTGGATCCGGCCGTCCGTGAACGCCTTGGCGACGCGGTACTCGCTCATGTAGCCGTATCCGCCGTGCAGTTGCAGACACCGGTCGGCGACGCGTTTTTGCAGCTCGGTGGCCCACCACTTGGCCATCGAGGCGTGCACCGCGTCGAGCTCGCCCCGGTCGTGGTCGGTGATGCACCGGTCGAGGAAGGTACGGGTGACGGCGCACTCGGTGGCCATCTCGGCGATCTCGAAGCGGATGTGCTGGAGCTTCGCCAGCGGCCGGCCGAACGCCTCGCGCTCCTTGACGTACCGCGTGGTCGTCTCCAGCAGGTGTTCGGCGCCGGCGATCGCGGCGACGGCGATGCTCAGCCGCTCCTGCGGGAGGTTGGTCATGAGGTGGACGAAGGCTCCGTCGCGCTCGCCGAGGAGGTTCTCCCTGGGCACGCGCACGTCGTCGAAGAACAGCTCGGCGGTGTCCTGGGCCTTCTGCCCGATCTTGTCGAGGTTACGGCCGCGCTCGAAGCCCGGCGTGTCCCGCTCGACCACGAACAGGCTCAGGCCCTTCGCGCCGCCCTCGGGCGTCGTGCGGGCCACGACGACGACCAGGTCGGCGAGGATGCCGTTGGAGATGAAGGTCTTGGAGCCGTTGAGCAGCCAGTGGTCGCCGCGGTCCTCGGCGGTGGTGCGGATGCCCTGCAGGTCCGATCCCGCGCCGGGCTCGGTCATGGCGATGGCGGTGATGGTCTCGCCCGTGCAGAAGCCGGGCAGCCAGCGGCGCTTCTGCTCCTCGGTGGCGAGGGAGGTCAGGTAGGGGCCGATGATGTCGTTGTGCAGGCCGATCGCGAGGCCGGAGGCGCCGGCGCGGGTGAACTCCTCGGTGAGCACGGCGCTGTAGCGGAAGTCGTCGTTGCCCCCGCCGCCGTACTCCTCGGGCACGGCGAGCCCGAGGAGTCCCTGCCGGCCGGCCGCGAGCCAGGCGTCGCGGGGGACGATGCCGTCCTGCTCCCAGCGCTCGTGGTGCGGGACGACCTCCTTGTCCAGGAAAGTGCGCACGGTGCGGCGGAAGGCTTCGTGATCGGCACCGAAGATCTGACGCTTCATCGGTTCTGACTGCCTTTCTGGCGCTCGGGCCGCCGGAGGCCGGGAACGTCCCAGTCGCGGGCGACCCCGTCGGTGTCGGCCCCCGGCCGCGCGGGCGGGCGGCGCAGCGATCCGGGGGTGGCGGAGAAGCGCGGTGCGGGGGCGGGCTGGGTGATGCCCTCGTGGTCGGTGAAGGTCGCGCGCGCGGCGAGGTGCGGGTGCCCGGGGGCCTCGCGCAGGGACAGGACGGGCGCCACGCACGCGTCCGAGCCCTCGAAGACCGCCGTCCACTCGGCGCGGGTGCGGCGGCGGAAGCGGTCGGCGATGGTGGCGCGCAGCTCGTCCCAGCGGGCGGGGTCGTCGCGGGCCGGGGCGGCCTCGGCGATGCCCAGGAGCCGGGTGAATTCGGCCCAGAAGCGGGGCTCCAGCGCGCCGACGGCCATGTGGCCGCCGTCGGAGGTCTCGTAGGTGCTGTAGAAGGGCGCGCCGCCGTCGAGGAGGTTGGCCTCCCGCCGGTCCTGCCAGCCGCCGGCCGCCAGCATGCCGTGCAGCATGGCGGTGAGGTGGGCGGTGCCGTCGACGATGGCGGCGTCGACGACCTGGCCGGTTCCGGTGGCGCGGGCGTGCTGGAGGGCGGCGAGGACGCCGATGACGAGGTAGAGGGAGCCCCCCGCGTAGTCGCCGAGGAGGTTGGCCGGGGCGCAGGGCGGGCCGTCGGCGGGGCCGGTCATGCCGAGGGCGCCGGTGACGGCGATGTAGCCGATGTCGTGGCCCGCGGTGCGGGCCAGCGGGCCGTCCTGTCCCCAGCCGGTCATCCGCCCGTAGACGAGGGCGGGGTTGCGGGCGAGGGCGTCGGCGGGGCCGACGCCCAGGCGCTCGGCGACCCCGGGGCGGTAGCCCTCGATGAGGACGTCGGCCCGCTCGGCGAGCGCGAGCACCGTGCCGGGGCCGTCCTCGCTCTTGAGGTCGACGAGGACCGAGCGCTTGTTGCGGTTGGTGATGTCGTGGGCCGGGTCGATGTGCAGTCCCTGGCCGCCGGGTCGGTCGACGCGGACGACGTCGGCGCCGAGGTCGGCGAGCAGCATCGCGGCGAACGGGCCCGGCCCGATCCCCGCGAGCTCGACCACGCGCACCCCCGCGAGCGGACCGTTCCCTGTGCCTGCCATGCGGCCCCCACGTCCGATGCGCTATGACATAACCGCTGTAACACTCGTGATGTTAAGAACGTGTTCCACCGACCACAAGCCCCTGCCGGCCGTCAGCGCGCGTCGAGTTCGGCGACGAGGCGCTTGGGGGCGATGGTGCGGTAGCTCTCCTCGACCCAGTCGCAGAGCAGCTCCGCGGGCGTGTCGGGATCGGTGAGCGGGATCCTCACCCAGCCGGAGCGGCCCAGCCCGTACCCGGTGGGCGCGGCTCCGGGTACGGCGAGGGCGTGGCCGTGGGCCTCCTCGTCCTTGAGCTTGGCGGAGATGGCGGGGGAGGCGGCGTTCCCCTCCTCGCCGAGGAAGACGAAGATCTTTTTGTTCACCTTGACGACGGCGTCGTCGCCCCAGGGGAACTCCTCGACGGCTCCGGGGAGGGAGAGGGCGAAGTCACGGATGCGCTGACGGGTCGCGAGGGGGCGGGCTTTCGGTTCCATGGGGTGGATTGTGCCCCTCCAGCAAACCGCCCTCCACCAGCAGCTGCCGCACCACCGCCACCGACGCGGCCGGCAGGGGCGTTTGCGGTGCGGCCGTCCTCGCGCAGTCGATGACGCCCAGCTCCCGCAGCGCCGCCTTGAAGCCGCCCAGCGCCGCCGCACTCCCGCTCATCCCGGCCGGATCCCCCGCTTCCACCAGGGCGAACAGCGCGGCCAGCCGGTCCTGTTCGGCCGCCGCCTCGGCCCAGCGCCCGGCGCGGGCGTGCTCGTACAGCCGGACATAGCCCGCCGGGTCGACGTTGCCCAGGCCCGGCACGACGCCGTGGGCGCCCGCCAGCAGCGCCGCGTCGACCGTCAGTTCGGAGCCGGTGAGGACGGCGAAGGTGCGGTCGAGGCCACGGGCCCGCAGGGCGACGAGCAGGCGGCGCAGGGCGCCGAGGTCCCCGCTGCTGTCCTTGAGGCCGGCCAGGGTGCCGTCCCCGGCGAGGGCGAGCAGCGTCCGCGCGTCGAGCTTGGAGTGCACGTGGGAGGGGATGTCGTAGGCGATCAGGGGCAGGCCGGTGGCGCCACGGACGCGCCGGAAGTGCTCGGCGACCTCGGCCGGGTGGGTGCCGGCGTAGAAGGGCGCGGTGGCGACGAGCACGTCCGCGCCGAGCCCGGCGGCGGCGCGGGCCTGGTCGAGGACGCGGGCGGTGGTCATGTCGATGACCCCGGCCAGCACGGGCACCCGGCCGGCGACGGCGCCGACCGTGGCGCGCACCACCGTGCGGCGCTGGGCGTCGCTCAGGTGGGCCGCCTCACCGCTCGTGCCGAGGGCGAAGACGCCGCTCACCCCGGCCGCGACCAGGTGTTCGACATGGGCGGCGAGTGAGGGGAGGTCGACGTCCCCGGCGGGCGTGAGCGGGGTGCACAGCGGGGGCACGACACCGGTCAGGGGCGCGGGAAGCGGCACGGTGACGCCCTCTCAGGCCGTCCTGCCGACCGAGTCGGCCGTCAGCAGGCCCAGCTGGAACAGCAGACGGGTGAGGTCCCAGTACGTCTTGACCCGGCGGATGCGGCCGTCGGGGGCGAACTCCAGGAAGGCCACCCCTGGGTAGGCGAAGGACTTGCCGAGCGCCTGGGGGAAGTCCAGCTTCCCGAAGGCGTGCCGCAGGGTGCCCGTGACGGCCCATTCCACCGAGGCCCGGTCCCCGCTCACCAGGCGGCTGCGCTCCTCCCGGGTGCAGTCGGGCACCGCGCCCACCCACGCGGTGAACTCGGCTGCCATCTCGCCGTGGCCGCGCAGCACGCGCCCGGTCGGCACGTCCTCGTCGACGACGTCCTCGGTGAAGCAGGAGAGGAACTTGCCCACGTCCTTCTCGGTGGCCGAGGTGATCCACGCGGTGATGGTGCCCGCCTGCGCCTCGGAACCGCTTCCGTCGCTCATGCGCCGCCCGCCTCTCCCATGCCGCCGCCGGGTGTCCCGGGAAAGCTTCCCGCCCCGGGACCGCGCAACCCTGCGGCACGTCACGGGCTCTCAGCCGGCGGCCAGGGCCCGGCGGCAGAGGGAGTCCGCGGCGCGGGTGGTCTCCGGGAGACGGTAGCGGGGGGAGAGCCCCAGGGTGTGGGCGCACGCCTGGTCGAGCCCGACGCGGTGACCGACCGAGACGAACACGGGTTTGACGCCCTGCTGGGTGCGCAGGGCGCGGCCGACCTCCTCGTCGCCGTCGAGCAGCGGGGAGGCGTCGCCGCGCTGCGGGCCGGGGGGCTCGTACCGGAAGGTGAAGGGGTTCTTGGCGACGCCGATCGTGGGCAGGCCGGTCAGCACGCCGAGGTGGGCGGCGAGCCCGAAGCGGCGCGGGTGGGCGAGCCCGTAGCCGTCGCAGACGACCAGGCCGGGGGTGACGGGGAGGCGGCCGAGGGCGGCGAGGGCGGCGGGGACCTCGCGGAAGGCGAGCAGGCCGGGAACGTACGGGAAGGACACCCGGCCGGTGGCCGTGGCCTCGGCCACGACGTCGAGGGTGAGCGCGTCGAGCACGACGGCGGCGGCCGCGACGACGTCGCGCCCGTCGTCGTAGGCGACGTCCACCCCGGCCACGAACAGGGGCTCGCCGGGCACCGGCCCGGGCTCGTCGAGGATCACCCGCCCCCGCAACTCGTCCTGGACGGCGGTCGCTTCCGCCTCCGTGGTGGGCCAGCCGGCCGGCAGGTCGAAATGTGCGTCAGTCATGGTGGCCCCCACGCTACGGGGCGGGCGCGGCGCGCCGGTCGGCGGGCACCCCGGCCCGCCGGCCGGCGGCGTAGCCTGTCGATCATGTTCGTACTGGAGCTCACCTACATCGCCCCCATCGAGCGGATCGACGCCGCGCTCGACGAGCACGTGGCCTGGCTGGACGCGCACATGGCCTCGGGCGTCTTCATCGCGTCCGGCCGCAAGGTGCCCCGCGACGGCGGGATCATCATCGCGCTCGGCGAGGACCGGGCGAAGATCGAGGAGATCACGCGCAGCGACCCGTTCACCGTGGCCGGGGTGTGCGAGTACACGGTCACCGAGTTCGTCGCGACGAAGACCGCACCGGCGCTGGAGCAGTACCGCCAGGAGCTACCGTCCTGAGCCCGGCGCCAGCCGGGCGACGCGCCCCTTCTCCCCCGCCGCCCAGCAGCCGCGGTCGGGGGCGCAGTCGACCGTGTCGTACGAACCGGTGTCGAACGCGCGCCAGCCGAGGCCGCCGTCGGTGGTGATCTCACTGCCGGTGGGGCCGACGGCGAGGGCCGTGGTGCGGCTGTGGGGCAGCCAGGCGACGCCCGAGCGGTAGGCGGCGGGCGGGCGGCCGGCTGCGTTCCAGGTGGCCCCGCCGTCGGCGGTGCGGGCGGCGGCGCGCGGCGAGGAGGCTCCGGCGCGGTAGTCGCCGCCGACGGCCAGGCCGTGGCCGCGGTCGCGGAAGGCGAGCCCGAAGACGCCGCGGGCGGCGTCGCCGGCCGGCAGCGGCGCCTCGGCGGCGGTCCAGGTGCGGCCCCGGTCGGCGGAGTGCAGGACCCGGGCGACGGGCCCGCCGCCGGTGGCGATCCAGGCGTCCCGGGGGCCGGCGCTCACCGCGCACTGGCCGCTCGCGGCGAACGCCGCCTCTCCCGGCAGGGCGGCGGGCATGCCGTCGGGCGACGTCGGCCGCCAGCTGCGGCCGCCGTCCCGGGTGGCGAGGACGCGGAACCTGCCGTCGACGGGGTCACCGACGGCTATGCCGTGGCGGCGGTCGAAGAAGGTCACGCAGTCGTAGAAGGCCCTCGGGTCGGTGTTCCGGAACGCTTCCGTCCAGGTGGTCCCGCCGTCGTCCGTGCGCAGGATCCGCGACGCCTCGCCCTCGCCGATGGCCAGGACGACCGCGTGCCGCGCGTCGAACGCGGCCACGTCGCGGAACTCCAGCCCCGCCGCGCCGGGCGGCGAGACGTTTCGCCAGTCGCGGCCGCCGTCCCGGGTGAGCAGGACGGTGCCCTTCGTGCCCGCCACCCACGCGGTGGTGCGGCTCACGGCGGCGAGCCCCCGGAAGCGGGCGTCGCTGCCGCTCTTCTTCTCCTCCCAGGACGGGCCCTCGGGCGCGGGCCGCGGCCCGGCGTGCGCCGGTGCCGTCCCGGCCAGCGCGAGGACGGCCGTGCACGCCCCGGCGAGCAGCAGGCGCAGCGTCCCGCCCGCCCCGCGCCCGCGTCGCGCCACCCTGACTCTCGTGTTCCCCATGCGGTCCATGAGCGCGGAAGCTAGCGGAGGCCGGGCCGGGACGTCTACGGACATAGAACGTCAAACATTCATCCTTTTGGCCGGGGGCCCGTGGCTGGATGGGCGATCCGGGACCGGGGTGCAGCCGCCTAGCGTGGTGGGATGACCCAGCTCCCCCTGCCGTCCCTGCCGTCGTCGCCCTTCACCGGACGGTGCCGGCCGGTGCGCGGCCGCGGCTGGCTGCTGGCGGCGCTGGCCGCACTGTGGGTGGCCGAGGGCCGGGTGCTGAGCCGCACGGAGGGCTACCCGGATCCCCCGGACGGGAATGACGCGCCGTTGGTGGTGTGGGTGGCCGGGCTGCTGGTGGCGGCCTGCGTCCTGCCGTGGGGCCGGCTGACCACGCGGGCGGCGGCAGCGGTGGCGGTGTCCTGGTCGGCGACCGGCTGTCTGCTGGCGGCCGGGCGGCACGTGCCCGCCCGGGGGCTCACCGAGAGCGCCGCCCTGCTGGTGCTGCTGGGCTTCGTCGCCTGGCGCGTGCCCGTGCGGGCGGCGGTGCCGCTGGGCGCCGCGCTGGCCGTGGGCGTGGCGGCCGCGCCCGCGCGGGACGCGGAGGCGCTGAGCACCACGGTGGTCGCCTATGCGCTCGCCGTCACGGCGGTGGCGGCGCTGGGCCTGTGCCTGCGCCACCGCGACGTGGAGCGCGCCCGGGCGGTGGCCGCGGCCCGCGACGCCGAACGGCGGGAGCTGGCGGGCGAGCTCCACGACTTCGTCGCCCACCACCTGGCCGCGATGACCCTGCTGGCCAAGGCCACCGGCTCGCTGGCGCGGGACGAGCGCGTGGCGGCGTCGCTGCGCGACATCGAGGAGGCGGGCGACGCGGCGATGACCTCCGCCCGGCGGCTGCTGAAGGTGCTGCGGCAGGACCGGGCGCACCGCGGCCCGCTGCCCGGGCCGGAGCGTACGGCCGGCCTGGTCGACGACTTCCGCGCCGCCCACCCGGATACGCGCGTCACGCTGGACGTCCACCCCGGCTTCGGCGCGGGGCTCGCCCCGGAGCTGGCGGCCTCCGTGCACCGCATCGTCGGCGAAGGGCTGGCCAACGTGGCCCGGCACGGCCGCGCCGCCACGGCCGTGGAGGTGACTCTGCGGCGTTCCGGGGAAAGGCTCTTCGTGTCCGTGCACAACGACGGCGATCGTGCGCGTCCGCCCGGTCCGCGCTCCCCCGCGGACGGCGGCGGGCTGGGGCTCGTCGGCCTCGGCGAGCGCACGGAGGCCATCGGCGGTTCCCTGACGGCCGGCCCGGCCGATGGGGGCGGTTGGGAGGTGCTGGCGGTCCTGCCGGTCGCTCGCTGAGCGGTTCCGCCCATACTTGGCCATATTCCTTCGAGTTCATAGAGCTCGAAGGCAAATGTCTTCTTTCTCAAGGGCAGTGACGCAGCTCACGCTGGATTCATGTGCACTACCGCGATCGATCGACCGTCTCACCCGTCGTAGAAGTAGCAGCGGTCGAAGTCGTAGCAGCACACGCCGCACGCGGTACGGAAGCGCACCACCCGGAAAACAATCGCAAGGGAGCTGGCGTTGTCCACTGTCATCGAACAGCCTGTCCAGGCACGGATCATCGCGTCGGCTCCGCCGTCCCGGGCGGTCCCCGCGCACCTGCGCTACGAGCGGACCGACCCGTTCGCCGTCCGCATCGCCTTCCCGCCGGCGGCCTCGCTCGACGGCGCCGAGGTCGAATGGGCCTTCGCACGCGACCTGCTGGCCCGCGGACTGCTGCGTTCCGCGGGCGGCGGAGACGTGCGGGTCTGGCCGTGCGGGCCGCACCGCACGGTGCTGGAGTTCCACGCCCGGGAGGGGGTCGCCATGGTGCAGATCGACACCCCGGAGCTGCGCTCGTTCCTGGCGCGCTCGTACGCCCTGGTCCCGGCGGGCGGCGAGGGCGGCCAGCTCGACGTCGACAGCGACCTGGCCGCGCTGCTGCGGCAGGCGTGAGGCCGGAGCCGCGGCCTCAGGGGAGGTAGGCGATCCAGTCGGTGCCCGGCAGGGCGCGGGGACGCCACGCGCGCGCATAGGACGGCAGGTACGGGTCCTTGGTGTCGAACAGAAGTGCCGTCGGGATACGGGAGGCCCTGCGGACGATGTCGGCAGCAGTGTGCGAGCGGTTGTTGCCCGCGATCTGGGCGGAGGCGCAGCCCGCCTCGTAGGCGACGGGCTGCGCACGCGGGCCGGTGACGAGGCAGGGGGCCGTCAGGCCGAGGCGGCCCAGTTCCCCGGCCGCGCGTCGGTAACGCACGGCCGTGTCACGGGCGTCGGCGGTGTTCGCCCGCAATTCCTCGCCCTGCACGGTGAGGTGCGCACCCAGGACGGCGGTCAGCAGGGCGGTCACGGCGAGCCGGGTGCGGGCGCTCCGCACGGCCCGGACCGCCCCGGCCACCGCGGCCGCCACCGGGAGGGCGAGCAGGGCGTAGGCGGGCAGCAGGAAGCGCGGCGCGGCGTAGTCGAGCAGCAGCAGGTAGGGCGCGGCGAGGACGAGTGCGCAGGCCACGGGCAGCAGGGTGACGGCCGCGGGACCGGCGCGGCGGCGGCCGGCGACGGCGAGGACACAGGCCGCCGTGGCGAGCGCGGGCAGCAGCAGCCACCACAGGGAGTGGGTGAGGGAGGGGCCCGCGATGTGACAAGGGCGGCAGAGCTGGGGTCCGTTGAGGGCCCGGTAGGCGGCGCGCAGCCCGGCGCCGGGGTGCGCGCCCATGCCGCCCTCCGTGCCGCTGGAGACGGACAGCCGCCGGCCGACACCGCCGAAGCGCACGTACGCCTCGGCCACCCACTGCGCGCAGCCCAGCGCGAGCCCGCCGAGGACCGCGGCGGCGGTGCCGGGCCGCCGCCAGGGCCGCGCGGTCGCACAGGCGGCCAGCAGGGGCAGGGCGAGCCAGGCGGCGTCGGGGGCGCGCAGCAGGCCGACGGCGCCGAGCGCGGCGGTGAGGGCCATGAGGACCCTGCGGC
Source organism: Streptomyces sichuanensis (assembly GCF_020328095.1). Lineage (NCBI taxonomy): Bacteria > Bacillati > Actinomycetota > Actinomycetes > Kitasatosporales > Streptomycetaceae > Streptomyces > Streptomyces sichuanensis. The sequence continues at coordinate 52,610 of NZ_JAIXMK010000002.1, read as the reverse complement.
GGCCGGGGCCGTCGGTACGGGCCCGCAGGAACCAGCCCACGGCGGCGGCGGAGGCGAGTGCCACCCAGAGGTTGGGCATGACCTCGGGGCCGCTCAGCACGGTGATCCACAGGCCGGCGAAGAGCAGTGCCGCGAGGGCGGTCCGGCCCCGGCCGAGCAGCGGCCTCCAGACCGCGAAGGCGGCGTACAGGGCGGCCGAGGAGAGCAGCGCCAGCGTCACGCGCAGGACGGTGGTCGAGGAGGTGACCGCGACGACGGGGGCGACGAGGAAGGTGATGCCGCGCGAGCGGGGCGCGCTGAAGTAGGCGGCGGGGTGGCGGGGATCGACCTGGGAGAGGTAGACGGTCTCGTCCCAGCCGAGGTCCATGCCGACGACGGCGTAGCACAGTTGCACGCTCGCGAAGGCGACGGCGACGGCCGCGAGGGGCGCGGCGCGGCGTGCTGCGGGCAGGGCGCCGGTGGCGGCGGGCGCAGGGGACCGGGTCGTTGCCATGCCCCCGTCCTACCGCACGGCGGCCCGCCACCGCGTCACCAGGACGCGTCCTGGCCCGCCCGTCCGGCGCGCACGCGGGAGGCGACGATCTCGGTCACGGCGGCGTCCCGGCCGGCCCAGCAGGCGGAGGCGACGGACTTGCCGGGTTCGAGCGCCTTGTAGACCTCGAAGAAGTGCTGGATCTCCAGCCGGTCGAACTCGGGCACGTGCCTGAGGTCGCGCACGTGTTCGTGCCGGGGGTCGCCGGAGGGCACGCACAACACCTTGTCGTCCTCCCCCTGTTCGTCGCACATCCGGAACATGCCGATCGCGCGGCAGCGGATCACGATGCCGGGGAAGGTGGGGTCGCCGGCCAGCACGAGCGCGTCGAGAGGGTCGCCGTCGGCGCCGAGCGTGCCGTCGATGTAGCCGTAGTCGGCGGGGTAGCGGGTGGAGGTGAACAGCATCCGGTCGAGGCGGATGCGCCCCGTCTCGTGGTCCATCTCGTACTTGTTGCGGCTGCCTTGCGGGATCTCCACGACGACATCGAAGTCCACGGTGGCTCCTCCGGGGGGTTGGCCGGATCACCATGGTGACGCGTCCCGCCCCGCGGGCGCCATGGCGCGTCGGGCGGGCGCGACCGGCCGCCGGAGGCCCGCGTTCAGCGGGACTTCGGGCCCGAACGGGTGGAAACCAGACACGGGCCGGGCCGCCGTGTGCCGGGCACCAGAGGCGTCGCTGCGTCATCGGCTGCGGGGGCGCATACCGCATCGGCACCAGGGGCGTTCATCACATCGGCGCGCTCGTCTGCGGTCCCGGCCGTGTTCTGCCCGGCCGTGCCCTGCCCGGCCGTGCCCTGACCGACGGCGCGCTGTCCGGCGGCCTGCTGCCTGGCGGCGTTCTGCAGCGTCAGGACCACCACTCCGGCCGCCGCCACCGCCCCCGCGGCGCCCGCCAGCAGGCCGCCGGCCAGGCCGTAGCGGAACGCCTCCCCCAGCGCCACGACACCGACGACCGCGGCCACCACGGGGTTGACCACCGTCAGCGTCGCCAGCGGGGCGGCCAGGCCCGCGCCCCGGTAGGACGCCTGCGACAGCAGCATGCCGGCCGAGGCCAGCAGCGCGATGACGCCGAGGCTCGGCAGCAGGGAGACGAGACCCGCGTCGTGCGCGGTCCAGTCGTCGGCCACGGCCTTGGTGAAGACCGAGCCCATCCCGAAGGCGGCACCGGCCGCCGTGGCCAGCACCACGCCCCGCACGACCGGCCGGCGCACCCAGCGGGCGGCGACGGCCAGCAGGGCGACGGCGCCCAGCACCGCCGCCGCGATCAACGGACGTTCGGTGCCGTCCAGGGATCCCCCGCCCGGCGACCCCGTCAGGCTCAGCAGCCCCGCCAGGCCCGCCGTGGCGAGGAACGCGCCGCGCCAGCCGGCCGCGCCGACGGGGCGGTGCACGCACCACGCCGCCATGGGCAGCGCGAAGACGATGGTCAGCGCACCCAGCGGCTGAACGAGGCTCAGCGGCCCGTACGCCAGCGCCACGACGTGCAGTCCGGCACCCAGGCCGGTCAGCGCGACCGCCGCCCACCAGCCCGCCCGGCGCAAGGGGGCGTACGCCCCTTCTCCGCTCGTTGCGGCAATGCGCTCCTGCACGATCGCGGCGCCCGCGTAGCAGACTGCGGACACCAGGCACAGCAGCACGGATGCGACGAGCGCGCTCACGACCGGCCTCTGCGGTCGCCTCCGCCGCCGCGGTCCGGCTCGGGTCTGTGACGGGTCCCCTCGTTCTCCATGCCCCAACCATGCCTGTCACGGCCCTCTCCGTCGTCGTCCCTGGGTACGGGCTTTTCCGTACTACCGATGGAGTACGGAGTAGGCAGCACGGAGGACTTCCCGTGACAGGGTGGCATCCGCCGCGCAGCCCGGCCTTTCCCGGATGCATTTTTCTACGGCCCATCCGGATGATCCCGGACCGCTTTATGCGTATGCCGTCTACCTTTATGCGTATGCCGTCTACGCATTTGTCGACACCCCCAAGAAAAGGGATGCCGGATTGAGGGTGTCCTGAAATACCATTGTGGAGGGCCTGCGTATATGAAAACTCTATGTAGGCTCAAACGGGGAATACATGCACGTTTACGGGGGGAAGCTTCAATGTCCGGCAACTCGCGGGTCTGGCATGTGCACGCACTCGATAGGTTCGAACAGGGCAGTCGGCAGGTCACCGTCATAGGGGCCGGAATTTCCGGCCTGGTCACGGCGTACGAGCTGGAGCGGCTCGGCTACCGCGTCGAGGTCCTGGAGGGCAACACGCGCATCGGGGGGCGCATCCACACCCACCGGTTCGGAAACAACCCCGGCGCACCGTCCGTCGAACTCGGCGCCATGCGCATTCCGACCCACCACCGTCACACCCTCGAATACATTCGGCGGATGGGGCTGGGGAACAAACTCCGCGCCTTCAGCACGCTGATGTCGGAGGAGAACGCATTCCTCCACACCACCGAGGGCTTCATTCGCATCCGGGACGCGGCCGGCCCGCTCCGCGAGAACTTCCGGCGTGACCTGGAACGACACCTGCCCGGGCACCGCCACGACCACGGCACCGTCGTCTTCGGGGCCTGGCTCACGGCCATTGTCGACGCCATTGCGCCGCCGGACCTGCGCGAGGCGCTCCGCGAGGACCTGCGCCGCCAGCTGCTCGACATGGTGGCGCGCGTCGACCTGACGGAGCATCTGCGCGGAGCGGCGCGCGACCGGGTGGACCTGCACTCGCTCTTCTCCGCCCACCCGGGCCTCCGGGCGGGCTGCAGCAGCAGGCTCAACAGCTTCCTCGACGACATCCTCGCCGAGACCAGCCCCGACCTGCTGCGTCTGGACGGCGGCATGGACCAGCTCACGCACCGGCTGGCCGGCCTGCTGCACACCCCGGTGGCCCTCGGCCACCGCGTCACCGGCATCGACGTGCGCGGTGACCACGTCCTGGTCCACGTCCGGGCGGGCGGCCGAACGGTCGTCAAGCGCTCGGACTTCGTCGTGTGCACCGTTCCCTTCCCGCTCGTCCGCCGCATGCGCCTGACCGGCGTGGACGAGGACAAGCTGGCGGTCCTGCGGGACGTCGTCTACTGCCCGGCCACCAAGGTGGCCGTCCACTGCCGGGAGGCGTTCTGGCGGGAGGGCGGCATCCGCGGCGGCGCCTCCTTCACGGGCGGCCGCATCCGCCAGACCTACTACCCGCCCGCCGACGGCGCCCCGGGCCGGGGCGCCGCCCTGCTGGCCAGCTACACCATCGGCGACGAGGCGGCGCGGCTGGGCCGGATGTCGGCCCGCCGCCGCCACCGCATCGTCCTGGAGGAGCTCAGCGCCGTCCACCCCGAACTCATGTCACCCGGCATGGTGCTGGACGTGGTCAGCGTGGCCTGGGGCGACCACCACCCCTGGACCGGCGGCGGCTGCACCACCCGCTGGGGGAAGAACGCCGCCGAGTGCGAGGTGGAGCGCGCCCGGTCCGCCCGTCCCGCGGGCCGGCTGTTCTTCGCCGGCGAGCACTGCTCGATGGCGCCCGCCTGGATCGAGGGGGCCATCGAGTCCGCGCTGGCGGCCGTCGAGGACGTCGAGCGCTACGAGCCGGCCCACCGCCGCGCGGGCCGGCCCGACCCGGCGGGAGCCCTGTGATGAGCGTCTTCGACCTGCCGAGGCTGCACTTCGCCGGAACCGCCACGACCAAGCTGCCGACCGGCCCGCGCAACGGGCTGCTCGACCTGGCCACGGGCCGGGCCCTCACCGACGACGGCCCGTTCCCCGTCGACCGGCCCGCCGCCGAGTACCACGACTACCTCCAGCGCCGCGGCCCGCACTTCGACGCCTCGGGGCGGCCGTGCCCGGACGGGGAGTTCAGCGCCGCCAAGGGCTGGAACTTCGACGGCAACGGCCACTTCCTGCTGGACGCCCGGATCGTGTCGGCGGAGGTCCACGCCGGCACGCCGGACACCACCGACCCGGTCGTCGGCCGCAGCGTCGACGTCTGGGGCCACTACAACGACTACCTGCGCACCACCGTCAACCGGGCCCGGGTCTGGGACCTCGACCCGGCCTCCCGGTGGACCATGGCCCTGATGATCGGCCGGTTCGGCTTCGGCCGGCTGGGCCGCTCGCACGACGACGGCTACATGCTCACGGGCCCGGTCGACGGCTTCCAGCCGCCGCGCTGGGTCGACTTCGGGCGCATCCTCGACGTCGGCGACCACGTCCTGGCACCGCAGTTGCGCTACTGCGCGGTGCACCAGTTCGTGGTCACGGCACAGGACGCCCCCGGCGATCCCGGGGGCGGTCCGGCGTGGCTGCCGGACGCCCGCCTCTCCCCCGCCGTCGAGGCGTTGCGCGCGGCGGTGGAGGGCGGCGCGGACGGCATCGTCGTCCGGTTCGCGCTGGACGACATGGCCTCGCCCCTCGCCCCGGACGCGCCGAGCCACTGGCGGGTCCGGGGAACCATCGCACCCTGGTACGCGCACGAGCTGCGCACCTACCCGGCTGGCCGGCTGCTCGCCCCCCTCGCGGGGGCGGGCGGCCCGCTCCACCACCTCACGGTGCAGGTGGCGGACGGCCGGGCCGGCCTCGACATGATCTCCGCGGTGCCGCTCACCCACCGGGCGCGGGAGGCCGGGCCCGGCCCCCTGCACCGGCTCGGGCCACCACTGGACGCCGGCGACCTGGAGCTGCGGACGGCCGGCTCCGGCCGGCTCGTGGCCCGGGTGCCGGCCGCCGCGTACGGCGCCGCCGCCGACGCCCTCACCTCGGGCCTGGTCACCGTGGCCGCCGAGGCGGGCTGGGAGACGGCCGCGGACGAGGCCCTGTGCCTGACCGGGGCGGGCCCCGACGGGACGCGGACGACCCTGCTCACCGAACAGGAGGTGGTCGTCCAGAGCGACGACGCCCTCGTGGTGCTGCACCACCGCGAGCGCGCACGGGGCCTCGACCACGCCGTGGAGGTGCCGCTGCGCTCCTTCGTGCGCGGCCGCCCGGCGAGCGCCGGGCCCGTGCACGTACGGCAGTTCCACAATCCGCGCGCCCTGCCCGCCGACCCCGTGGCCGGCGGCGCGGACGCCCGCTGCGGGGACGCGGTCGTGCTGGGCCTGCGCGGCGGGGACGAGGCGTACGCCGAGGACTGCGTCGTGGAGACCGACGACCACGGGCGCGGCCTGCTCACGCTGCGCGGCGAACGCGCGGGCACCTGCCGCGTCCTGCTCTCCCCCGGCCCGGCCGGCCCGCCCGTCGCCGACGGGCCGGGCTCGGCCTGGGCGGCCTACGACGACGAGGACGCGCTCGGCTTCTGGGCGGGCGCCGGCTCACTGGCCGTACGGGTGCTGCCCGACGACTGGCACCTGGACCGCGTCCCCCGCGAGAGCGTGGACTTCGACCTGCTGCACCGGGAGATCTTCGCCTCCTACGAGCACGTCTCCACCTTCATGAAGTCCGACGTCTTCAGCCTCGCCGACCGCTGCAAGGTCGAGACGTACGCGGAGCTGATGTGGCAGATGTGCGACCCGGCCAACAAGGCCAGGACGTACTACATGCCGCCCACGCGCGACCTCTCCGACCCCAAGGCGCGCCTGCTGCTGGCGTACCTGCGCAACCAGCAGGCGCGGGTGCGCCCGCCCCTGACCGCCCCCGCCGTGCTCGGCGGGGGGCCGGTGATCGGCACGCGGGGCGAGCTGTGCACCGTCCTGAGGCAGGCCGCCACACTGGAACTGGCCGTGATGCTCCAGTACTTGTACGCGGCGTTCTCGGTGCCCACCCACGGCGCGGGGCGGGAGTACGTCCGCCGGGGGCAGTGGACGGCGGAGCAGCTGGAGATCGCGTGCGGGCAGGGCGGTGCCACGCTGGACGACGGGATCCGCGGCATCCTGCTGAACGTCGCCCGCGAGGAGATGATCCACTTCCTGCTGGTCAACAACATCCTCATGGCGACGGGCGAGCCGTTCCACGTGCCGGCGATCGACTTCGCGACGCTCAACGCCGAGCTGCCGGTGCCGCTGGACTTCGCGCTGGAGGGGCTGAGCGTCGGCAGCGTGCAGCGCTACATCGCCATCGAACAGCCGGCGGGCCTGACGCCCGAGATCCGGCGGGAGGACGGCCCCCGGCTGGACGCGGTCCGTCCGCTCGGCTTCACCTGGGGCTCGGTCAGCGAGCTCTACGCCGGCATCCGCGAAGGGCTGCAGCGCGTCCCCGACCTGTTCCTCGTGGAGAAGGGCCGCGGCGGCGGGGAACACCACGTGTTCATGCGCGAGTCGGTCAACAACGTCCACCCCGACTACCAGCTGGAGGTCGACGACCTCTCCAGCGCGCTGTTCGCCGTGGACTTCATCAGCGAGCAGGGCGAAGGCGGCGTGCTGGGCTCGGAGGCGCCCTCGGACACCTCCCACTTCCACAGCTTCCTGCGGATCGGCGAGGTGCTGACCACCGAGCGGGTCGCCGGGCCGCACGGCCGGCTGGTGCCGTGGAGCCCCGCCTACCCGGTGCTGCGCAACCCGACGCTGGGGGCCGGTGACGGGGCCAAGGACCCCGTCACCGATCCCGAGGCCCGGGCCGTGGGACGACTGTTCAACCGCTCGTACCACCTGATGTTGCAGTTGATGGTGCAGCACTTCGGGGAGAGCCCGGACGGCAGCCTGCGCCGCTCCAAGCTGATGAACGCCTCGATCGACGTGATGACCGGCATGATGCGCCCGCTGGCGGAGCTGCTGGTGACCATGGAGTCGGGGCGGCGCGGCCGCACGGCCGGCCCCACCTTCGAACTGGACACCGTGCCCGCGTTCACGCCCCGTCCGGACGTGGCGCGGCGCTCGCTCGCGCTGCGCTTCGACCACGTGGCGGCCGCGGCGGACAAGTGCGGACCGGTGCCGGGGCAGGTCGCCGACATGATGGCCTTCTACGCCGACTTCTTCCGGCGGGGTGGTGAACTGGCATGAGGAACTACGACACGGACGTGCTGATCGTGGGAGCCGGGCCGGTCGGCATGGCCCTGGCGCTCGACCTGAAGCACCGGGGCGTCCGCTTCATGGAAGTGGAAGCCTCGGACGGCACCATCGGGCACCCCAAGGTCGGCACGGTCGGGCCCCGTTCGATGGAGCTCTTCCGCCGCTGGGGCGTCGCCGGCCGGATCCGTTCGGCGGGCTGGCCCGGCGACCATCCACTGGACATCGCGTGGGTCACGGCGGTGGGCGGCCACGAGATACTCCGCCTGGACTTCGGCACGACCGAGGGCAGGCCGGAACTCCCCTACACCCCGGAACCGGAGCATCCGTGCCCGCAGCACTGGCTGGCTCCCCTGCTGGCCCGCGAGGTGGGCGTCCACCCGGACGGCCCGCTGCACCTGCGGTGCCGGCTGGACGGCTTCACCCAGGACCGGGACGGGGTGACGGCCCGGGTCACCGACCTGGCCGACGGCGGGGCGGGCCTGACGGTCCGGGCGCGCTACCTGGTCGCCTGTGACGGTGCCGCCTCGCCCGTGCGCAAGGCGGCCGGCATCGAGGCACCGCGCCGCCACGCCACGCGCGTCTTCCGCAACATCCTCTTCCGCGCGCCCCGGCTGCACGGGCAGCTGGGCCCGCGCAACGCGCTGGTGCACTTCCTCACCCGGCCGCCGGCCCTGCGCTTCCCGCTGCGGTCGATGGACGGACAGGGGCTGTACCGGCTGACGGTGGCGGTGCGGGAGGGGGACGCCGCCGGTCCGGACGCCCTGACGATGGTGCGGACGGCCATCGCGTACGACACCCCCGTGGAGATCCTCTCCGAGAACGTCTGGTACCTCACCCACCGCGTCGCCGAGCGCTTCCGCGACGGCCGGGTGCTGCTCGCGGGGGACGCCGCGCACACCCTGTCGCCGTCCGGCGGGTTCGGCATGAACACCGGCATCGCCGACGCGGCCGACCTCGGCTGGAAGCTCGCCGCCGAGCTGGCCGGCTGGGCGGGCCCGGGGCTGCTCGACGCCTACGAGACCGAGCGCCGCCCGGTGGCGGAGCGCAGTCTGGAGGAGGCCAACGTCAATCTGATGCGGACGATGAGCCGGGAGCTTCCCGAGGAGATCCTCCTCGACACGCCGGAGGGGGCCAAGGCCCGGGCGGAGCTGGCGGCCGGCATGGAGCAGGGCGGCGTGGGCCGCGAATTCGAGGCACCGGACGTGCACTTCGGCTACCGCTACGCGTCCCCGCTGATCGACGGCGGGCACGAGCCCGCGGGCGCCGGGGAGGGCACCTGGCGGACGAGGGCCGTCCCCGGGGGGCGCGCCCCGCACACCTGGCTGGCGCCGGGGGTGTCGACGCTCGACTCCTTCGGCCGGGGCTTCGTGCTGGTCTGCTGCGGCGGTCCGGACGGCACCCCGGGCGCCGACGTGGCGGAGAAGGCCGTGCGGGAGGCGTTCGCACGGCGGGGCGTGCCGCTGGAGACGGCGCGATGGGAGGAGCACCGGACGGTGGCGGAGCTGTACGGCAGTCCGTACGTGCTCGTCCGGCCGGACGGGCACGTGGCCTGGTGCGGTACGGACGTGCCAGCGGAGCCGGGCGCATGGGTCGACGGGATACGGGGGGCGTGATGAGCGGACAGCCGAGCGGGCAGGCCCTGAAGGGGCTGCCGCCCTTCCGGACGGCGGACGTGCCGCTGCCCGACCCGTACCCCCTCTACCGGCGCTACCGCGAGGCCGACCCCGTCCACCGGGCCGAGGACGCGTGGTACCTCTTCCGTCACGACGACGTGGCGCGGGTCCTGACCAGCCGGGCCTACGGGCGCGGGGCGCTGCCCGCCCGGCTGCCGCAGGAGTGCCCGCACCTGCGGCGGACCACCGCCAACTGGATGGTGTTCATGGACCCGCCGGAGCACACCCGGGTGCGCGCGCTGGTGGCCAAGGCATTCACGCCGCGCATCGTGGACGGCCTGCGCCCCCGGATCCGGCAGCTGGCGGCCGAGCTGACGGCGGAGCTGGCCGCCACGCCCACCGCCGACCTGGTCGACCGGTTCGCCGCGCCCTTCCCCATCCTGGTCATCAGCGAGCTGCTGGGCGTGCCGCGCGAGGACCGTCCGTGGTTCCGAGCGCAGGCGGTGGACCTGCAGCAGGCCACCAGCTCGCGGGTGGCGCGGCGGGCCGACGCGTACCGCCTGGCGGATGCGGCGGCCCGGGAGCTGGAGGCGTACTTCCGTGCCGAGCTGGCCCGCCGCCGGGCGGGGCGCAGCCCGAACGCGACGGATCTGATCGCGGCGATGCTGGACGCGGAAGAGCGGCTGCCGCTGGGGGACGACGTGCTGGTCGGCACCTGCATCCACCTCCTGACGGCGGGCCACGAGACGACCACCAACCTGGTGGCCAAGGGGCTGCTGGCCCTGTTCGCCCACCCCGACCAGCTCGATCTCGTGCGGAAGCGGCCGGAGTTGCTGCGGGGAGCGGTGGAGGAGCTGGTGCGCTACGACTCGCCGGTGCAGATGATCAACCGGTGGGCACGGGAGGACGACGAGATCGCGGGGCGGCGCATACCGCGGGGCGACAAGGTCACGCTCGTCCTCGGCTCGGCCAACCGCGACCCCGCGCACTTCGAGGCCCCCGACCGTCTGGACGTCCACCGCGACGCGCGCCGGAACACCGGCTTCGGGATGGGCATCCACTACTGCGTCGGGGCGCCGCTGGCCCGCGCGGAGGCGGAGATCGGGCTGGGCGAGCTGCTGCGCGGCCTGCCCCGGCTCGCCCTGGCGGACGAACCGGTGCGCTACGCCGACGATCTGGTCTTCCACGGCCCGGCCCGGATGGTGGTGCGCACGGGAACGGCAGCCGGGCCGCAGGCCCCGTAGCGTCGGCTAGCTCTTGCGGACGAACCAGCGGTCCAGGTAGGCGTCCAGCGACGGGCGGTCGGCGGCTTTGACGCGCAGCCCGACGTGACCGTCGGGCCGGACCAGGAGCAGGGTGCCGCGCGGCAGGCGGCCGGCGCCGCGGGTGCCGGCCTGGGCCGGCTCGACGCGGTGCACCTCGGCCGGGACGGGGAAGCGCCCGACGATGCGGCGCAGTTCCTCGGTGGCGTCGGCCGACGGCTGCCGGCCGGGGACCTCCAGCAGGGTCCAGCGGTCGTAGGAGAGGAGGTCGTGCAGCCGGCGCTCGCGCCCGCCGTGGGTGACCGGCACGTCGGGCAGCCGGTCGCCGGCCCGTAGGGCCCGCCGTCCGCCGGCGGCCTTGCGCCCGGGCTCGTCGGTGGACAGCTCGCTGGTGCGGTGGTGCCGGCCGAGCTCACTGAGGATCACCCGCCCGCGGCGGTGGATCCGGTCGCTGGAGAGCAGCGCCGGGCCGAGGACGCGCATGCCGGCCAGGGTGAGCGCGGAGGGCGGCAGCTCCATGACGTTGCGCCGCATCTGGCGCATCACTTCCTGCGCGGTGTGGCGCTGTTCGCCGGAGTAGGTGTCGAGCAGGGTGTCGGCGGCCCAGCCGTGGTGCACGGCGGCGAGCTTCCAGCCGAGGTTGTGCGCCCCTCGCAGGCCGGTGTTGAGGCCGCGGCCGCCGATCGGCGCCCACATGTGGCCGCTGTCCCCGGCGAGCATGGCCGGTCCCACGCGCAGCGAGGCGGCGATGCGGTCGTGGAAGCGGGCCCGGTTGTACCAGGGCGGGACGGTGGGCACGAGGCGGGTGCCGGGGTCGTGGGTGGCCCGGGCGACGAGGTCGCGCATCTCGTCGACGTCGGGGGGCGTCACGCGCTGGGGGTCGGGGTCGTCGAGGAAGCTGAAGAAGCGGTAGCCGCCGCCGGGACGGGGCGAGGCGATGAGGCAGACGCGGCGCTCCAGGAAGAAGTAGGTGGTGTCGTCGGCGCAGGGGAACTTCCAGTCGGCCTTGGCGTTGATCTGCACGGCCTGCAGGTCGATGCGGCGTTCGCCCTCGAAGGGGACGTTCATCGTCTTGCGCACGAGGCTGTGCGCGCCTTCGCAGCCGACGACCCAGCGGCAGCCGATCGTCTGCATCCGGTCGTCGGGGCCGCGCACGTCGACCTCGGCGCCGTCCACCCCCAGGCGCAGGGCCACCGCCTCCACGTCCCAGCGCACGTCGGTGCCCAGCTCCCCCAGCCGCTCGACGAGCAGCCGCTCGATGGCGATCTGCTCGATGGCCAGCGGCTGGGGGAAGGCCGTGCCGGTCACGCCCGTGGCGTGGGCGCCGACGCGCCGCCCCTTGACGTAGACCTCGGCCTGACGCAGGCTCAGCCCCTGCTCCAGGAAGCGGTCCGCGCAGCCGAGGTCGCGGAGGATCTCCAGGGCCCGCTGCCAGATGACGCTGGCGCGCACCTCCCGTTTGCTGCTGGGCTCCTTCTCCAGCACGACCACGTCCAGCCCGTACCGGCGCAGCGCGATGGCCAGGGCGAGCCCGGTGGGCCCGGCCCCGATGACCACGACGTCCCGGCAGAAGTCACTCATCGTCGTCTCCCCCGTGCTGAACCTCGGGTGGCTGCGCCACCCTCCCCTGCATCCGTCGTCCGTCCGCCTTCATGGTCGGCGATGAGGGGGTGGGGGATCAATGGCGCCTATTCCATGACATTAGCCTTTTCGTACGAACCAGCGCCGAATGTACGTTTCCAGCTCGCTGACGCCGTCGCAGGCCAGCCCGATGTGGCGGTCGGGCCGCACCAGCACCAACGCCGCGCCCGGCAGGCGCGGCACGTCCCCCGCGGGGCCGCCGGGATCCAGGCGCGGCGAGAAGAGCTCGACGGGCATGGCGTACGCGTCGGTCACGGCCTGCAGCCGGGTGACGTCCACGCCGCGCCGGGCCGCGCCGGGAGCGACGAGCAGGGTCCAACGGCCGTAGGCGAGCAGCTCGTGCAGCCGGCGGCGGCGCCCGTCCACCGTGACGGTCAGGTCGGGCAGCCGGTCGCCGGCCCGCCCCTCGGACAGGGCGCTCTCGCGGTGGTGCATCGTGAGGTCGCTGAGCATCGCCCGTATGCGGTCGCCGAACCACTGACTGCGGGTCAGGTACGGGCCGGCCAGGCGGAGCCCGAGGAGGGCGGGGCGGCCCGGCGGCAGCTCCAGGACGTTGTGGCGCATCGCCCGCATGACCTTCTGCGCGGTGAGCCGCTGCTCGGTGGCGTAGGTGTCGAGGAGGGCGCACGGGTCGGCCGCCCAGCCGTGGAGGGCGGCCGCGAGCTTCCAGGCAAGATTGTGCGCGCCGCGCAGCCCGGTGTTGAGGCCGTGCCCGCCGATGGGGGCCCACAGGTGCGCGCTGTCCCCGGCGAGCAGGGCCCGCCCCTCACGCAGCGACCCGGCCACGCGGTCGTGGAAGCGGGCCCGGTTGGCCCAGGGCGGCTCGGTGGGGGCCAGCCGCACGCCGGGGTCGTGCGCGGTGCGGGCGATCAGGGTCCGCATCTCGTCGAGCCCGGGCGGCCGCTCGACGGAGGGGTCCGGGTCGGTGAGGAAGCAGAAGAACCGGTTGCCGCCGCCGGGCCGGGGGGACACACCGAGGGAGGCGCCGCGTTCGAGGAAGAACCGGGTGCGGTCGTCGGCGTAGGGGTACTTCCACTCGGGAACGGCGTTGAGCTGCACGCACTGGAGATTCGGCCGCCGTGCGCCCTCGAACGGAACGCCGAGCCCCTTGCGCACCACACTGTGCGCCCCCTCGCACCCCACGACCCAGGCGCACCGCACGGTCCGCACCCGGCCGTCCGGCCCGCGCACGTCGACTTCGGCACCGTCCTGCCCCGTGCGCACGGCCACGGCCTCGGTGGACCACTCCACTTCGCCGCCCACCGCCGCGAGCCGCTCGCCGAGCAGCCGCTCGACGGCGTCCTGTTCGATCGACAGGGGATGCGGATGGGCGGTCCCTCCGCACGCGAACGTCATCTCCCCGACCTGCCGCCCCCCGGCGTACATCTCCACGTGCCGCAGCCGCAGTCCTTCCCGGACCACGTCCTCGACGCACCCGAGGTCCCCCAGCACCTCCAGTGCCCGCTGCCAGATGATCCCGGCCCGCGCCTCCCGCTTCCCCCTCCCGGCCTTCTCGACGACGCAGACGTCCACCCCGTACTGCCGTAACCCCACCGCCACGGCCAGCCCGGTGGGCCCGGCCCCTATGACCACGACGTCGCGGTAGTCATGCACGGTCGTCTCCCCCCTGCCCCCCAGCGGCCGACGCCGCTGTCTGCCCCTCATCGTGTGGGAAGGGGAGTCGCGGCTCAATGGTGCGGTGTTGGCCACGGGCGGGAGGGGCGGGGGCACCCCTTCGAGCGGCCGGCGGCCGGCCCCTGCGTGCCGGGCCGCCGGGCATCTTCCCTAAAAGCCGAGGGGGCATATATCAAGTCCGAGAGACCGAGCTTTTTTCACGGCCTCACTCTGGTCGCCTTCGAATTTATCCAGGGACTTGTTGGCCTCGTCTATTCTTCCCTCGCCTGCCAATTCGACCGCTATTCGCAAATGCTGCCCTGCCGAGTGAGCGGTGTGGTAGGTCTCCTTGATTTCGCCGTCCACAAACGGGGGGACGTCCACCTGCCGCCACGCCTCCAGGGCGTCGAGGACGACAATGCTCCGCCGCCTCATCCATTCCTTGTGGGCTTCGGGAGCCTGCCTGGGCTCCGGACCCAGGGCCTGGAGGGGCGGGACGAACCGGCCGCACACCGCATCCGCCTCCTCCGTGTAGCGGCTCTTGAGCCACTCCGGCACTGCATAGCCCACGATGGGAATCACGAGCGCCAGCACCGCCAGAACGATGGGCGGTTTGCGGTACCAGGGCACCTCAGGGGCTGTTCCGGGGTCCGGCGCAGGAGGGGGACCCGGAGTTCCGGGATTTCCTCCATTGTCACCACTCATGACACCCCCCAGTCAGTCAGCCCGCACGGCCCGACCTGATGTGCGGTGTGCCCGCTATTGCGTTGCGGAAAACGCGAGGCCCAAAAACTTGGTATCGCATCCATCGCCTCACACATCGAACCCTCGAACCCGTTTTCGGTCCATGGATCTTTGCGCTGCGCCGACTGCAGACCCGGCAGGCACCAGCGGCGGTCGGCGCGGGGACGCGTGTGCGTGGACCGTCCCGACGCCGGCGCCGGTCGCCGCCCGGAGGGCGCCGTGAGACCGGCTTGAGCAAGGTCCCCGTCCGGCCCGGTCGCACCGACCCCTGATCCAGCCCGGGAAAACAGAAAAACCCCAGGTGAACTGGGGTCTCTGCTGGTGTCCGAGGGGGGACTTGAACCCCCACGCCCGATAAAGGGCACTAGCACCTCAAGCTAGCGCGTCTGCCATTCCGCCACCCGGACTAGGTGTGTGTCTCGGCGAGGTGTTCCCCGCGGCGACATGGATAACTCTATCAAGGTTTCGGAGTGCCTCTCACCAGGGTATTCACGCGGGGCATAAGGTCCATTTATGGGCATTGAGGGACACTCCCCCGCGGCAGGCGCGGTCCGGCGCCGGCCGCGGCCCCTCTCGCCCCTGCGGGAGCACCTGCGGGACACGTTCTGGTTCACGCCGACGGCGGGGCTGGTCGGGGCGGCGCTGCTGGCGCTCGGGGTGCTGGAGCTCGACAACCTCCTGGTGCGGGAGCTGCGGGAGGCCGGGGACTACGGCGAGATCGAGTCGCTCATCGCCATCGCCGACGACACGAAGACGATCATCACGACGGTCGGGTCGGCGATGCTGACCTTCATCGGGGTGGTCTTCTCCATCTCCCTGGTCGCCCTGCAGATGGCCGGCGGACAGATGTCCCCGCGCGTCGTGCGCCTGTACGTGCGCAGCCGGATCACGAAGTGCACCTTCGCCGTCTTCCTGGCGACCTTCCTGTTCGCGCTGCTGGTGCAGTCCTCCTACGAGGGGAACGACGACCCGCGGACCGTCTCCACCGTGCCGGTGGTGTCCAGCGTGATGTGCGTGCTGATGGTGCTGCTGAGCCTCGGGCTGTTCGTCGCCTACGTGAACTCGACCCTGCGGCTGATGCGGGTCAGTCACGTCATCGACCGGATCACCCGCGAGTCCTTCCGCGTACTGGACCGCTACGGGGTCGCCGCCGCCGGGCCGCCGGAGCTCCCGGCGGTGGGGGCCGAGGTTCCGCACCGTGGGCGGGCCGGGGTGCTGCGCGACGTCCACATCGCGCGGCTCGTGCGCGCCGCACAGCGCCAGGACGTCGTCCTGCGGCTCATCCCCCGCATCGGGGACTTCATCGTCCCCGGCACCCCGGTGCTGGCCGTGCACGGCGGTACCGCCGCACCGCCGCACCGGGCCCTGCGGTACACCGTCTCGGTCGGGGTCGAGCGGACGTTCCACCAGGACCTGGGGTTCGGGTTGCGGCAGCTGTCGGACATCGCCCAGCGCGCCCTCTCCCCCGCGGTCAACGACCCGACGACCGCCGTGCAGTGCCTGGACCGGATCGTGCAGTTCCTGGCGGCCGTCGCCGGGCGGCCGCTCGGGGCCCTGCACCACTGCGACCGCAAGGGCGCGGTCCGGCTGGTGCAGGACCTGCCGGAGTGGGCCGACCTCGTCGATCTCGGCTTCGCCGAGATCCGGGGCTGCGCCGTGGACAGCCCCCAGGTCACGCGGCGGCTGATGGCCGCCCTGGAGGACCTTGAACGGCTGACCCCGGCCGGGCGGCGGGCACCGCTGGAACGCCACCGCACGCTCCTGGAACAGGCCGTGGAGCGCACGGCGCACGAGGCGGCCGACCGGGACTTCGCCCTGGAGCCGGACCGTCAGGGCATCGGGTGACGGCTAGGGCATCAGGTGGTAGTCGGGGAAGTTCCCCGGCACACGTTCCTCCTCCGAAGTACCCGGCGTCCCCGACGCACCTTGCGTCACCGCCCTCACCAACAGCTCGCCTCCCACGAAGGCCCCCCGCCATGAGGCGCCGAAGCCACCGAAGAGCTCGTCGCGGTCGCCGCGTGAGCGCGGCGTGCCGTGGCCGACCTTGAACGCGCGGATCTGCGGTGCCAGTCGCTCGTACGTGGCCGCGTCGTCGCACGAGAGGGTGGCGACGAGGGCCCCGTTGCTGGCGTTCATCGCGGCGAGCAGCTCGGACTCGGTGTCGACCAGCACGATCGTGTCGACCGGGCCGAACGGCTCCGCGTGGTGCAGCGGCGAGGCCGGCGGCGGGTTGAGGAGGGTGACGGGCGGGACGTAGGCGCCCGTGTCCTGGCCCAGCAGGAAGCGGCCGGCGGCGAGGTCGCCGCGGTGGAGGGGGATCGCACCGCGGTCCACGGCCTCCGCCACCTGGTCGTTGAGCTCCTTGGCCTTCGCCGCGTTGATCAGCGGGCCGAAGTCCAGTTCGGGCAGGGGCGCGGACGGGTCGGGTACGGCCAGCGGGTGGCCCAGGGTCACCTCGCGCACGGCGGGAAGGTAGTGCGCGAGGAAGTCGGCGAACGCCGCCCGCTGGACGACGAACCGCGGGTACGCGGTGCAGCGTTGCTTCGCGTAGTCGAACGTCTTGCGGACCTGCGGGGCGAAGTCGTCCCAGCCCGTGAAGTTCCAGATGCCCCAGGTGTTGAGGCCCTCCTGCTCCAGGATGTGGCGCTTGCCCAGATCCGCGACCGCCGTGGCGACCCGCGCGCCGGTGTCGCGGCCGCCGACGAACGACACGCAGCCGATCTCCGGGGCCCGTACGAGCGCCTCCGACAGCTCGCCGCCGCTGCCGCTGACGAGCGTGAGCGGCAGTCCTTCGCGGGTGGCGAGGGCGCAGGCCAGGGTCAGGCAGGAGAGGCCGCCGTCCGTGGGTGTCTTCGCGATCACCGCGTTGCCGGCCAGCGCCTGGACGAGCATGGCGTGGACGAGCACGCTCATGGGGTAGTTCCAGCTGGCGATGTTGCTGACGGGCCCGGGCAGCGGGCCCCGGCCCTCGACCATCCGGTCGATCTCCGCCACGTACCACCGCACGCCGTCGATCGCGCGGTCCACGTCCGCCCGGGCCAGCCGCCAGGGCTTGCCGATCTCCCAGACGAGGAGGAGGGAGAGGAGCTCGCGGTGCTCGGCCAGTGCGTCGAGCGCGGCCCCGACGCGGGCCTTGCGCTCGCCGAGCGGCAGCCGGCCCCATGCGCGGTGCTGGTCCAGTGCGGCGCGTACGGCCCGGCGGGCCGTGGCCGGATCAAGGCGGGGCGGACCCGGGATGGGAGTGCCGTCGACGGGGGTGGTGGCGGGGAGCGGGCTGCCGTCGGCCTGCCAGGCGCCGCCCCAGAGATTGAGGACGCGCTCCTCCCGGAACGCCTCGGGGGCGGCGGCCCGGCAGCGCTGCCAGGCCGTGGCCCACTCGGTGCCCGGTTTGAGGACGAGGGTGGGGGCGGCGGGGGAAGTCGAGGTGGGTGCCATTGATGATCTCCGCTCTCGGTGCACGGTCGGGGCGGGGAATTGGCGCTTCCTACCGAACGGTAGCCACCACGCGTACGGAAGGTGAGGCGCGTGTCCGGGATGAGGTCCACGTCACGTGGCGGGCTGCGGGGGGGCGGGCCGACGAGGGGCCGGGCTGGCCTGCCCCGGCCCGCCGCCACAGCGCCCGGCGGGCACCCGCCACAATGAACCGTCCACCGCCGGCCACCGACCACAGGACTGATCGAACATGGGACGGGTCACCGAACGCCGCCGCGTCGTCCGCATCCGGGACGGGGCCGTCTCCTCCCGCCCCGACACGCTCGTGGCCGAGGAGCCGCTGGAGATCCGGCTGAACGGCAAGCCGCTGGCCATCACCATGCGCACCCCGGGCGACGACTTCGCGCTGGCGGCCGGCTTCCTCGTCAGCGAGGGCGTGCTCGGCGGCCGCGAGGAGCTGGCGAACATCGTCTACTGCGCCGGCGCCACCGACGACGGTTCGAACACGTACAACGTCGTCGACGTGCGCCTCGCGCCCGGCGTCCCCGTCCCCGACATCACCCTCGAACGCAACGTCTACACCACCTCCTCCTGCGGCCTGTGCGGCAAGGCGAGCCTGGACGCCGTGCGGACCACAGCCCGGTGGCCCGTCGACGACGGCCCGTCACCGGTGCGCCTCACGCCGGAGCTCCTCGCCGCACTGCCCGGCAGGCTGCGCGAGGCGCAGCGCGTCTTCGACCGCACCGGCGGCCTGCACGCGGCGGCGCTGTTCTCCCCGGACGGCGAGCTGCTGGACGTCCGCGAGGACGTGGGCCGGCACAACGCCGTCGACAAGCTCGTGGGCCGCGCCCTGCAGCAGGGACTGCTGCCGCTTGCGGGAGCCGTGCTGCTGGTGTCCGGGCGGGCGTCGTTCGAGCTGGCGCAGAAGGCCGTCATGGCGGGCATCCCCGTGCTGGCCGCCGTCTCGGCACCGTCGTCGCTGGCCGTCGACCTGGCCGCGGAGACGGGGATGACGCTGATCGGCTTCCTGCGGGGGACGTCGATGAACGTCTACGCGGGAGAGGAACGCGTCGTCACCGGCTGAGCCCTCCGCGGGGCGGTGCTACGACCGGCCGTGCTTGCAGCCTCCGGGCCGGCCGCGCCAGCGGCCGCTGAGTCTGCCGAGCACGCCGAACCTGTCCCACTCGTGGAACATCTCCGCCCACGGGCCGCCGACCTGTCGCAGGCAACGGCGGATCTCCTCGATGTCCTCGGTGGACATGCGGCGCACCTGCGGTCGCAGCACCGACGCCAGGAGGTCGGTGCGGATCTCGTCCCACAGCTCGCTCACGTCGGGGGCGGTGTGCCAGGCGACGAAGCAGACGGCGGCGTACGTCGGCATGCGGCGCACCTGCCCGGCCACCGCGTCGCCGCGCGCCTCCCGGGCGTACGTGTGCAGAAGGAACCGGTCGTCCGAGTGGATGAGGTCCGGCAGCTCTCCGGGGGCGGGAGGCGGGTCCAGGCACAGCAGCCGCTGGGCGAGGGAGACGCTCAGCCGCCGCTCGATGCCGGGTTCCAGCGGGGCGGCCTGGCGGCGCAGGCCGACGATGCGGGCCGTGTAGCCGGGCAGGGCCTCATCGCTCTCCAGGTCGCCGGCCAGTTCGAGGAGGAGCAGCGCGGCCCGCTGCCGGGGCGTCAGCTCGCCCCCGCTGACCAGGGCGCTCTTCAGCAGGGACTTCGCGAGGCCGGGGGCCACGGGGTCGTCGTGCGCACTCTCCAGGGCGGCGTGCACGAACGGCTGGGCGAGGCCCGCCGCGTGGTGCGAACCCGCCGGGATGGCGGCCAGCAGGGCCACGGCCTCGGTGGAAAGGAGCGGCTCCTCGCCCCAGACGAGGCGGTACGCCGTGCGCAGGACGGACGGGGCGTCCTGGTGCTCGGGGTCGGCCGCCCTGATGAGCGCGTACAGGCGGTCGGGACGGTCGGGGGGCTCGGGGGCGTCGGGGTGCCCGGTCGAGCCGCTGCGGGGGGTGTCGTGACGGCCGGTGGAGTGGCGGCCGGTGGGGTGGCGACCCGTCTCGGGGCCGCCCGAGTGGTGGCCGCCCGAGTCGACATGGCCGGTGGCGTGGCGTCCGGTGTCCGCGTCCCGGCCGTCGGTCCGGCCGCCGTCCGGGCTGAGCTCCCGGCTGCCGTCCCGGCCGCCGTCGCCGTACCCCTCCTCGTCCTCGTCCTCGTCGGGTGCATCGTCGAAGTCGGCGTCCGCGTCGTCGCCCGGGCCGTAGTCGTAGCCGTAGTCGTAGCCCCGGCCGTAGCTGTAGTCGACGAACGGCACGGAGTCGGCGGCCATGGCGGCGGCGACCCGCAGGTGCGGGCGGCCGGTGAGGTCGGCGCCGGGGAGCTCGGCGGCGAGGAGGCGGGCGATGGGGCGGGGGTCGTCCGTGGCGGCGGTGCGGTCGAGCGCGTCGAGCACCGAGGTCCGCAGCGCCGGATGCGCGTCGAGGGCCGCCCGTACGACCTTGCGGTCCGGGGACGCGTCGTCCAGGAGGGCGGCGGTCAGGCGGGCGGTGAGGACGGGCATGACGCCGCTGCGGTCGACCCGGAGGGCCTCGGCGAGGCGAAGGAGGGTGAGGAACCGCACCAGCGGGGTCGAGGGGGCCTCGGCGGCGCGTTCCAGCTCCCGTTGCAGGTCGCGCTTGAGGGGGGCCACGGCCGTCCGGGACGTGGGCGCGCCGAGCTGCTGGGCGAGTGCGGCGAGGACCGTCCACTCCTCGGGGGTACGGTCGGTGCCGCCGGCGGCCAGGGTCGCGAGCAACCGGCTGCGGGCCGGGGTGTCGAGGGTGTCGCGCGTCGCGTGGTCACGGACCCAGCGACCGGCCGCCGTACGTCCGTTCGAGTCGAGGGGGATTCCTTCGCGGGCAGCGAGCGCGGCGAGGTGATCGGCTTCCTCGTCCGCGTCGCGGCCCAGGACGGGGCCGTGGCGGCGGGTGGCCTCGGCGAACAGCACGGGGTGCCCGGCGAGCCAGATGCGGGCGGCGACGGCGGCCCACGGGTCCCGTTCGGCGCGGGCGGGGCTGGACGTTCCGCCGGTGCAGTCGTGGATGCGGTAGCGGTGCTGGGCGGCGGCGGAGGCGTAGTCGAAGTCGGCGTCGGGGAGGACGCCGACGATCTGCTGCCGGGCGAGCATGGGGCGGCGGGTGTAGGTGGTGAACGTCAGCCGGTCGGCGAGCTCGCGCGGCATGACCGCGCTGGCGATGGCGACCCAGTACGCGATGTGGGCGCTGTCCCGCTCGATGACGAGCAGCTGGGGGGCGTCGGGGGTGCGGAACAGGGTCCGTACGTCCGCGAGGAAGGCTTCGAGGCGGTCGACGCGGGCGTGGACGAAGTCGAGCAGACCCTTCTTGTCGATGCGGCGGGCCGGCGTGAGCGCGGCGAGCGGCTGCGGAGAGCCGCCGTCGGGTGTCCGGTCGGCCCAGGAGGGCGACTCCCACGCCTCGATGGGCAGCAGACCGCCGGGCAGCCCGCCGCCCTCGGGCAGCCGTACGGCGTGGGCGTGGAAGTTCCCGTGGCGGCCGCCACGGCCGGGGCCGGTGCGGATGGTGCGGCACAGCAGGCGGCTGCCGTCGGAGAGCCGGTTGTGACTGAACGCGACCGGGAACCCGGCGAGTTCCTCCGTCGACGGGCAGTCGGGGGCGTCGGAGGGCGGCTCGTAGCCGATCACCTGCTCCGCCTCCCCCAGCAGGGTGATGGGCAGTTCGGGGCTCGCGGCGGTGAAACGGAAGCCCGAGCTGTCCGGACCCGTGATGGCGGTGGAGGTGTAGTGCAGCTGCTGCAGGTTCACGCGACACCCCGTCTCGCCTTGTTCTTCTGCTGCTCTGCTCGCCTTGCGTTTGTTGCTGCCTTTGCCGGCCGTGCTGCCTTTGCCGGCCGTGCTGCCGTTGCCGGCTGTGCTGCCGTTGCCGGTTGGGCTGGCTGTACTGGCTGTCCTGCCTTTGTCGGCTGTGCAGCCTGTGCTGCTCTGCTCACCTTGCCTGATGGCCTTGCGACTTGCCTGTCTTACCCCGCCTTGCTTGTGTTGCGCCTTGCTGGCCTTGCTTGTGTTGCGCCTTGCTGGCCTTGCCTACCGTGCCTGCCTGGCGGACCTTGCGGGCCTTGCTGGCGCGGCGGACCTTGCCTGCCTGGCCCTGCCCGCCTTGCGCGCCTTGCCTGCCTACCTTGGGCTGCCTTGCTTGCCTGCCTTACCTGTGTTGCACCCTGCCTGCCTTGCCTACCGTGCCTGCCCGCCTGACCCTGCCCGCCTCGCCAGCGTGCCTTACCTGTGTTGCACCCTGCCTGCCTTGCCTACCGTGCCTGCCCGCCTGACCCTGCCCGCCTCGCCAGCGTGCCTTACCTGTGTTGCACCCTGCCTGCCTTGCCTACCGTGCCTGCCCGCCTGACCCTGCCCGCCTCGCCAGCGTGCCTTACCTGTGTTGCACCCTGCCTGCCTTGCCTACCGCCTGGCCTTGCCTGCCCTGCGCGCCTTGCCTGCCTTGCCTACGTTGCCCGGTCCGGGGCCGGGCTGCCTGCCGTGGCTGCCCGGCCGGGGGCAGCCTTGCGTGCCTGATCAGGCCGGCCTGCCCAGCCCGGGTCGGCCTGACCCGGCTCGGGCCACCGGGCCGGCTGCGCCTGCCGACCTGGCTGGCCCGACCAGCCCGGCCCCACCCGCCTGGCCCGGGTCGAGCCGGCCTGGCTTGGCCTGCCCGGCCCGGGTCGGCCCGACCTGGCTGCCTGCACCGGGCGCGGGCTGACCCACCCGGGGGGTGGCCCGGGTCGGCCCGCCCGGCCCTCGCTGCCGGCCTGGTCACCCCGACCGGCGTTCCTGCCCTGAGTCGGCGTGGCTGCCGACCCGACCTGCCGCCCGACCCGCCGGGCCGGCCACGCCTGCCCGACCTACCGGGGCCCGGCCTGCCCGGCCGACTCGCCTGCCCGGCTGCCGGGGCCGGCGGCCCGGCGCCGGGCCGCCGCACCCGCAGGCCCGGCTCCCGGCAGGAACCGGCTCCCGGCAGGAACGGGCTTCCGGCCTGGTCGGCCATCCGCCTTGCTCGACTCGCCTTACCTTGCTCGACCACTGCCACGACTCGCCGCGGCGACTCGCCGCCGGGGGCGGTTCGTCCGTGTCTCTTTTCGCACTCTTGCCCTGTGTACGGCCATTGGGGCCCGACGGACGGCCGCCACGCCCCCGTTTCCCCACCTTGGCCCCACTTGCGGGTGACATCCCACCAGATCCGGCGCGTCGCCGCCCGGGCTTTCGGCGGAAGTTCAGTCGTCGTCCTCGACCACGCGGGTGAGGAGGGCGAGGAAGAGTTCACGCTCGGCGGGCGAGAGCGCGGCGAGGAGCGTCTCGTTCGCCTCGTCGCCCAGCTTCGCGAGGCGCGCGAGGCGGCGGCGGCCCGCGGGGGTGAGGTTGATGGCGTTCTTGCGCCGGTCCGCGGGGTCGGGGGCGCGGGTGATGAGCTCCTGGGCCTGCAGGTCGTTGAGGATGCCGACCATGTCCTTGGGGTCGAAACCGGTGGTGCGGCCGAGCTCGGCCTGGGCGACGGGCCCGAGGTCGGCGACGGCGGAGAGCACCGCGTGATGCGGCATGCGCATGCCGTCCCGCGCGAGCGCCTCGGTCACGAGGCGGCGGCCGCGCGCCGAGGCGCGGTTGAGCAGCCAGCTGGGGAGGGTGCGAACGTGGGCGAGCGCGGGCTCGTCGGCGGCAGGGGCGGCGGCGGGGGCGTTTCGCGTCATGCAAGGAGCGTACCCAGAAACCATTGGACTTCCCAACGAAGTCGGGTACCGTAGGCATCACCAACGTTGGGGCTGCCAATGAATTTCGCGGCAGCGGCACGCCCCGGACGTTGTGGTGATGTCCGTTGTCCCAGGTGGAGGTGTGTGCGCATGCGTCGCGTTCGGTATTTCGAGTACGGCGGCCCCGAGGTCCTGCGTGTCGAGGAGACCGACGTGCCCAGCCCGGGGCCGGGCCAACTTCTGGTGCGGACGGAGGCGATCGGTGTCACGTTGCCGGTCGTCCGCAAGATCCGCGCGGGCGGGCTGCCCCTGCCCGCCGGCGTCGGTGGCGAGGTGGCGGGGGAGATCGTCGCGGTCGGACCGGACGTGACCGGCTTCGCGGTCGGCGAGCGGGTCACCGGGCTGTGCTTCGGCGACGCATACGCGGACTACGCCCTCCTCGACACCGTCATGGCATCGCCGGTCCCCTCCGGTGCGAGCTCCGTGGATGCGGTGGCGCTGGTGCGGTGCGGCCTCGTCGCCCTCGGGGCGTACGAGGCTGCACGACCGGCCGAGGGCGAGTCCGTACTCGTCACGGCTGCGGCCGGCGGGTCCGGTCACCTGGCCGTTCAGCTGGCCAAGGCACGGGGTGCGAGCCGGGTGGTGGCGGCGGTCGGCTCGAAGGCCAAGGCCGGGTTCGTCCGGTCGCTCGGAGCGGACGAGGTCGTGACGTACGGGGACGCGTCCTGGGGAGAGCCGGTGGACATCGTGCTCGACGCCGTCGGCGGCGAGCTGCTCTCCCCCGCCCTCGCCGCGCTCGCGCCGGGAGGGCGGCTGGTGGCCTACAGCTCCGGGGGCGGGACCATCGAGGCGTACGACCTGCTGGTGGGCGCGAAAGCCGCCATCGGCTTCCAGATGGCGCTGATAGCCCGCGGGCGGCCCCAGCTGATGGAGCAGTGGCGGCAGGAGCTGTGGGCGCTGTTCGAGGCGGGGAAGGTGCGGCCGCGGGTGCACGCCGAACTGCCGCTGGAGGACGCAGCGAAGGCACACGAGATCATCGAGGCCCGCGCCAACGAGGGCAAGGTGATCCTGCGACCCATGTGAACGCTCGGGCCCACGGTCCTTGAGAGGTGAAGGCCCGCCCCGTACGGTGGCGCACCGGACACGTGGGGCCTTCGAGGGCCCTGACGCGAAAGGGCCTGCCCATGGCGGCGCATCCTTCCACCGGTTCTCGCCCTTCCACCGGTTCGTACTCCTCCACCGGTGACCGGCCATCCGACTCCTGCCACTCCCCCGCGCCGGCGCACCGGACACCGACGCGCTGGACGTCGCCGCTTCTCGCCACGCTGCTCGCACTGCTCGCGCTACTCCCCGTGTCGCTCCCTATGTCGCTCCCGATGGCGTTCCCCGTGGCGCTGCCGGCGCCGCTCCCGGGGCCCGTCGCCTGGGCCGCGGATGCCCCGGGCCGCGGAGCGGGGGCCGGAGCCCCGCCCGGCAGGGCGGGGGCAGGGGGCGGGTTCGAGGAGCAGGTTCTGTTCAAGGCGGGCCGGGAACCGGGACACGACTACGCCTGCTATCGCATCCCGGCCCTGGTCACCACCACCCACGGCACCCTCCTCGCCTTCGCCGAGGGGAGAAAGGACAACTGCGGTGATGCCACCGACATCGACATCGTGCTCAAACGCTCCACCGACGGCGGCCGCAGCTGGGAGCCGCTTCGGGTCGTCGATCCGGGCCACGGCGACACCCACGGCAACCCCGCGCCCGTCGTGGACCGCCGCACCGGCCGGATCGTGCTGGCCTCCACCTACAACGAGGGCCGCAATGACGCCGGGAACTGCGACGTGCCCTGCGACCGCACCCCCCATATGCAGTACAGCGACGACGACGGCCGCAGCTGGTCGTCCCCGCGGGACCTGACGGCGGCGCTCCGGCCGCCCGGCTGGAACTCCTGGTACGCGACCGGTCCGGGGCACGGGATCCAGCTCGCCCGGGGGCCGCACCGCGGCCGTCTGGTCGTCGGCCTCAACGCCGAGAGCCACGACGGTGCCCGCACCACCGCCAACCATGCGGCGCTCGCCCTGAGCGACGACGGCGGGGCGCACTGGAGGCTGGGCGCGGTGGACACGTACCGGATCGGAGCCGGCCGCACCTACCGGCAGAAGCCCTCCGAGCTGACCCTGGCCGAGCGCGCCGACGGCACGGTCTACGTCAACGGGCGCGAGCAGGACGGCACGGACCTCGGCAACCGCGACGACGCCGTCAGCCGGGATGGCGGTGCGGGCTTCACGGCGCCCTTCCGGGCGCTGCCCGGCCTCTACAGTCCGATGGTGCAGGGTGCGGTGGTGGCGTTGCGGCCCGGGCGGTGGCTGTTCTCGGCGCCCGCGGACCCCGACCGGCGCCGGACGCTGACGATCCGTTCCTCCTACGACGAAGGGCGCAGCTGGCAGAGCGCCGAGCGGGGCAGGCGGGTCACGGGCGACTGGTCCGGTTACTCCGACATGGCGGTCGTCGGGCGGGGCGCGGCCGGGCTGCTGTACGAGGCCGGTACGTCCGACGCCCGGCAGGAGATGCGCTTCGCCCGGTTCACCGAGGAGTGGCTGGGTCCCCGCCGGGGGCCTGATCCGACGACTCCGGACCGGGTGCCGGGCAGCCGGGGGGCGCATGTACTGGGCGGTGCGCGGCTGGTCGGCGGGCGGTTCGGCGGTGGCCTCCGCTTCGACGGTGCGGACGACGCCGTGCGGCTGCCGTACCGGGCCTCGCTGCCGTTGGGGGCGCGGGACTTCACGGCGGCGCTGTGGTTCCGCTACGGGGGCGCCGCCGCCGGTGGGGAGCAGCCGTTCCTGTGGATGGGAGGGGTCGGCGGAGCCCCGCAGGTCGCGCTGCGCGGGGAGCCGCGGGCGGGGCGGGTCACCGGTCAGGTGACGGCGCTGGCCGAGGGGCCGGGGCCGTCACGGACGGCCACGGTCCGGTCGGCGGGTGCGTACCACGACGGTCGATGGCACCACCTGGCCCTGCGCCGCACGGGTGGACGGCTGACGCTGACGGTGGACGGCGTCTCCACCACCGTCCGCGACGTACCGGGGACGGTGAGCCGGAACTCGACGTTCGGGGTGCACCTCGCCCAGAAGCCGGACGGGCGCGCCTTCCTGGCGGGGGATCTGGACGAGGTCCGGGTGTACGGCCGGGCGCTGACGGACGGCGAGCTGAATGCGCTACGGGCGTCGAACGCGCCACCGGCCGGCCGCGAACGCCTGGTGCTCTGGCTGCCGCTGGACCGCCACGGCTGAGCCCCGGGGCTGCCGCCCGCCACCGACTGCCGTTCACCGGCGCCGGCCCCATGGCCCGGGGGGGGCGCTACGGCCGGTCACCGAGCTCGACCCGTCGTTCGCCCGGGCTGCCTGTGGGCTGGTGTCGAACGCCCGGGACGTGGGCCGTTTGGCCGTAGTGCTTGGCCAGGACGGCGCCGGCCATCAGCTGCAGTTGGTGGAAGAGCATCAGGGGCAGGGCGGCCAGGCCCGCGTGCGCACCGAAGAGGACGGTGGCCATGGGCAGGCCGCCGGAGAGGCTCTTCTTCGATCCGGCGAAGGTGATGGCGATCCGGTCCTCGCGGTCGAAGCCCAGGCGGCGCGTGCCGCGGCTCGTCAGCGTGAGCATCGTCGCGAGCAGGGCGGCCTCCACCGCCAGCAGGGCGAGCAGCCGGCCGGGGGTCACCTCGTGCCAGACGCCACCGACGACGCCCGCGCTGAACGCCCCGTAGACCACGACCAGGATCGAGCCGCGGTCGGCGTAGCCCAGCACCCGGCCGTGCCGCAGGAGGAAGCCGCCGATCCAGCGGCGCAGCAGTTGTCCGGCCAGGAACGGCACCAGCAGGCGCAGCGCCACCGACAGCAGCGGGCCGGGCCCGATGCCTCCGGTGCTGCCGCCCAGCAGCACGGCCGCGAGCAGGGGGGTGAGGAGAATGCCGACGAGGCTGGAGAGGGAGCCCGCGCAGATGGCGGCCGCCACGTTGCCGCGCGCGATCGAGGTGTAGGCGATCGACGACTGGACGGTGGAGGGCACGAGGCACAGGAACAGCAGCCCGGTGTAGAGCTCGGGCGTCAGGACGTACGGGACGAGGGGGCGGGCGGCGAGGCCGAGCAGCGGGAAGACGGCGAACGTGCAGAGGAGGACCGTCAGGTGCAGTCGCCAGTGCCGCAGCCCGTCGAGGGCCTCGCGGGTGGGGAGCCGGGCCCCGTAGAGGAAGAACAGCAGTGCGATCGCGCCCGTGGAGGCGTGCTCCGCGGCGGTGGCGCCCCGGCCGTGCGCGGGCAGGAGCGTTGCCAGCAGCACGGTGGCGAGGAGCGCGGCTATGTAGGGGTCGAGGGGGAGCCGGGCGGCGGCGCGGCGGAGGAGGGGCGGACGATCCATGTCTCCAGCCTGTCGCCGGCCCGCCCCATCGGGAACCCCGTTCACCGCTCTGACTGTCATCACGAATAGTGATGACCACTAGGCTGCGTGCGTGCCCGAGATGTTCGACCCGACGCAGTTGCGGACATTCCTGACCGTCTCGCAGACCCTGAGCTTCACCCAGGCGGCCCAGCGCCTGGGCCTGCGGCAGTCGACGGTCAGTCAGCAGGTGCGGCGGCTGGAGGAGGCGGCGGGACGGCAGCTGTTCGCCCGCGACACGCACGGCGTGACGCTCACCGAGGACGGTGAGGCGATGCTCGGCTTCGCCCGGACGATCCTGGAGGCCAACGAGCGGGCGGCGCACTGGTTCGCGGGCACGCGGCTGCGCGGCCGGCTGCGCTTCGGGGCGTCCGAGGACTTCGTCCTCACCCGGCTCCCCGAGATCCTGGCGGCCTTCCGGCGCGATCACCCCGAGGTGGACCTGGAGTTGACCGTCGACCTCTCCGGTCCGCTCCAGGAGCAGCTGGCGGCCGGGCGCCTGGATCTCGTGCTCGTCAAGCGGCACCCCGGCCGGGGTCCCGGGGACGCCCGTGGGGGCCGGCTCGTCTGGCGCGACCGGCTGGTATGGACCGGCAGCGAGCGGACGCGGCTGGACGCGCACCGACCGGTGCCGCTCGTCGTCTTCCCGCCGCCGGCGGTCACCCGGGCCCGCGCCCTGGAGGTGCTGGAGCGGCACGGCAGGCCCTGGCGGGTGACGTGCACCAGCGGCAGCCTCAGCGGCCTGGTGGCCGCGGCCGGCGCCGGTCTGGGTGTGATGGCGCACGCGGAGGGCATGATCCCGCCGGGGCTCGTCCGGCTCCCGGCCCGCGCCGGGCTCCCCGACCTCGGTGAGGTCGACGTCGTCCTGCTGCACGGCGCCGGGACGGAGGCGGCCGGTCCCTCCGGCGCGCCCGGCCGGTCCGGCGCGCCCGGCGGCGGTGCCGAGGCGCTCGCCGACGCGATCCTCGCCGCGGGTGACCGGCTGCACCCCTCCGCCCCGGGCACCACGCCCGGCTGACGCCCCGTCGACGCCCGACGACCCGTTTGTGAACGCCTCGGAGAGGTATCGGAGAGATTCCGTGCAGATCCGGTCCGTACCCGTCCATCAGACGAGACGGGCTTGGTCGAAGGGGTTCGCGCCGGGACGGGATCGGGTACGGTCACGGCGCTGTGCGGAGCGTCGCGAGGAGCGAGAGGTTGCGCGAGTTCACCGTCCCTTCCCTGGTGACGGCGGCCCCCGTCGGAGGACTGGCGGACGTGGTGTTCGACCATGCCGCCGACGCCCCCGACAGAGTCGCGCTCGGCCGCCGGACGGACGACGGCCGGTGGCACGACGTGACCGCGGGCACGTTCCGGGACGAGGTCCTCGCCCTGGCCAAGGGCCTGATCGCGCAGGGCGTCCGGTTCGGCGACCGGGTCGCCATCATGTCCCGCACACGCTACGAGTGGACGCTGTTCGACTTCGCGCTGTGGTGCATAGGCGCCCAGCCCGTGCCCCTGTACCCGACGTCCTCCACCGAGCAGGTCTTCCGCATGCTGCACGACGCGGACGTCTCGGCCTGCGTCGTCGAGCACGAGGACCACGCGATGACCATCGGTTCGGTCATCGACCGGCTGCCGCGCCTGGCCCGCCTCTGGCAGCTGGACGCCGGCGCCCTCGCCGAACTCACCGAGGCCGGGAAGCGCGTCGCGGACGAGGTCGTGCACCGCCACCGCCGGGCACTCACCCCCCGGTCACCGGCCACCGTCATCTACACCTCGGGCACCACCGGCCGCCCCCGCGGCTGTGTGCTCACCCACGCCAACTTCATGGCCGAGGCCGACAACGTCCTCCGCCGCTACGAACAGGTCTTCCGCTCCCGCCCCGGCGACGAGGCGTCCACTCTGCTCTTCCTCCCCCTGGCCCACGTCTTCGGCCGCATGGTGCAGGTCGCGGCGGTGCGCGGCCGGGTCAAACTGGGCCACCAGCCGCAGCTCTCCGCCGCCGCACTCCTGCCCGACCTGCTGGCGTTCCGGCCGACGTTCGTCCTCGCCGTCCCGTACGTCTTCGAGGGGCTGTTCGCCTCGGCCCGCCGTTCCGCCGAGCGGGAGGGCAAGGGCCGCCCGTTCGAGAAGGCGGTGGAGGTGGCGGTGCGCTACGCGCAGGCGCTGGAGGACCGGGCCTTCGGCACGGGTCCCGGCCCCGGCACCGCGCTGCGCGTCCAGCACCAGGTCTTCGACAAGCTCGTCTACGCGCGGATCCGTGAGGCGCTCGGCGGCCGGGTGCGGCACGCGATGTCGGGCGGCTCGGCGATGGAGCGGCAGCTGGGGCTGTTCTTCGCGGGCGCGGGCGTCACCATCTTCGAGGGGTACGGGCTGACGGAGACCACCGGTGCCGCCACGGCCAATCCGCCCGAGCGCACCCGCTTCGGCACGGTGGGCCGGCCCGTTCCCGGCACGAGCGTGCACATCGCCGACGACGGCGAGATATGGGTGGCCGGGGGCCAGGTCTTCGCCGGCTACCTGGGCGACCGGCGGGCCACGGACGCCGTGCTGCGGGGTGGCTGGCTCGCCACCGGCGACGTGGGCGAGCTGGACGAGGACGGCTATCTGACGATCACCGGGCGGAAGAAGGAGATCCTGGTGACCTCCGGCGGCAAGAGCGTCCCGCCGCAGCCCCTGGAGGAGCGGGTGCGCAGCCATCCGCTCGTCGCCCAGTGCATCGTGGTCGGCAACGACCGGCCGTACGTCGCCGCGCTCGTGACCCTCGACCAGGAGGCGGTGGCCCACTGGCTGGCCCTGCGCGAGCGCCCCGTACCGCCGCCGGCCGAGCTGGTGCGCGATCCGGAGCTGGAGGCCGAGATCAGACGCGCCGTGGTGGCGGCCAACACCCTCGTGTCCCAGGCCGAGTCGATCCGTACGTTCCGCATCCTCGCCGGGCGGTTCACCGAGGAGCAGGGGCTCCTGACCCCTACGCTCAAGCTCAAGCGGAAGGCGATCGAGAAGACCTACGCCACCGAGGTCGATGCCCTGTACGCCAAGTAGGTGCAGGTCGGGCGGGTCTTCCGATCGCCACCCCGAAAAAATGCGTGTACCGGGAATGCAATCCGGAATGCGCTGGTTGACCTTGGGGCAACCGCTGACCGACCGACGGACGTAAGGATCGATCACCCGTGAGCCAGGTCCCCACCCTCACCCTCAACAACGGCCTCCGGATGCCGCAGCTCGGCTTCGGCGTGTGGCAGGTCCCGGACGACGAGGCCACCACCGTCGTCGGCGCCGCGCTCGAAGCGGGATACCGCAGCATCGACACGGCCGCGATCTACGACAACGAGACGGGCACGGGCAAGGCCCTCGCCGCCTCGGGCATCCCCCGCGAGGAGCTGTTCGTCACCACCAAGCTGTGGAACAGCGCCGCCGAGACGTGGACGCGCGAGAGCGTGCTGCGCGAGTTCGACGCCTCGCTGGCCAGGCTCGGCCTGGACTACGTCGACCTCTACCTCATCCACTGGCCCCGGGCCATGCGCGACGACTACCTGACCATCGTCCGCACCTTCGCGGAGATCGCCGACAGCGGCCGGGCGAAGGCCGTCGGCGTCTCGAACTTCCAGCCCGCCGAGCTGGAGCGGGTCATGGCCGAGACCCCGGTCGTACCGGCGGTCAACCAGGTCGAGCTGCACCCCAACTTCGCGCAGGCCGAACTGCGCGCCCTGCACGCCCGGCACGGCATCGTCACCGAGGCGTGGTCCCCGCTGGGCCAGGGCCGGGGCCTGCTGCAGGACCCGACGCTCGCCCGCATCGCCGCCAAGCACGGCAAGTCGCCGGCGCAGGTCGTCCTGCGGTGGCACATCCAGCTGGGCAACGTGGCCATCCCGAAGTCGGCGACGCCCTCCCGCATCCGCGAGAACTTCGACGTCTTCGGCTTCGTACTGGACGACGACGACCTCGCGGCGATCAACGGGCTCGACAACGGCACCCGGCTGGGCCCGGACCCGGCCGAGTTCGACTACAGCTGAGAGCCCTCCACCGGCCCCGGGGCGCGCCGGCCCTGACGCACCCCGGGGCCGGCGGCGCCGGCGTCAGCGCGCCCCGTGCCCCGGCGCGACCGCCTCGACGCGCCGCGCCAGCTCGACGTCCAGGCCGGTCACCTTGCCGCCGACGCTGTGGGTGTTCACGGCGAGCGCCACGGTGTTGTAACCCAGGGTCAGATCCGAGTGGTGGTTCAGCTCCTCCTGGATCTGGGCGATGTGGATCACCATCGCGGCCGCCTGGAAGTGCCCGTCGAAGGAGTACGTCCGCGTGATCCGGTCGCCGTCCGCGGACCAGCCGGGCAGCTCCTGGAGGCGCTCCTCCACGTCCTTCTGCGAGAGCGGTTCGACTGCCATCACGCATCCCCTCTCATCTCATCGCCTCATCGTCTCGTCACGATCGATGGAGCCACCCTCCCACGAGGCGGCAGCGGATTCGCGCCAATGTGTGCCCGGCGGCACCGACGCGTCGGCACCGGCCTTCCGGGGCGAGGGTGACCCTCTTATGCTCCTGCGCCGTACATGACATGTTACCGGCGGTAGGGGGCTGTGGTCATGGTGAGACCCACGGGTGGTACGCGCAGAGGCTTCCTGGGCGGCGCGGGTGCCGTCGCCGCGACGGCCGCGCTGACCGGCGTGGCCCACGCCCGGCCCCGCGGGCGTGCCACCCCACCGCGGACCGTCGCCGTGCTCGGCGGCGGGGTCGCCGGCCTGACGGCGGCCCACGAACTCGCCGAGCGCGGCTTCCGGGTGACGGTCTACGAACGCAAGGCCGCGCTCGGCGGCAAGGCCCGCAGCATGGACGTACCGGGCAGCGCGAAGGGCGGTCGCAAGCCGCTCCCCGGCGAACACGGCTTCCGCTTCTTCCCCGGCTTCTACCAGAACCTGCCGGACACCCTGCGCCGGATCCCCTTCCCCGGCAACGCCCACGGCTGCCACGACAACCTCGTGCCCTCCACGGAGGTCATGCTGGCCCGCACGCACGGGCGCGAGGACATCCGGATCCCGTTCACCGGTCTCGGCAAGCCGCCGCCCGTCCTCACCCCGGATGCGCTGCTGCGCGCGCTGACGGCCTTCTTCGAGACGTTCTCCCGGCTGCCGGCGCATGAGATCGCCTACTTCGCGGGGCGGCTGCTGGTGTGGTTCACCAGCAGCGAGCAGCGGCGGACGCAGACCTGGGAGCGCGTGCCGTGGTTCGAGTTCACGAGGGCGGCGCGGATGTCGGCCGACTACCGGCAGCTGCTCGCCATCGGCATCACCCGCAACATCGTCGCGACGAAGGCGGAGGTGGCCAGCACCAAGACGGTCGCGACGTGCGTGGAGGCGTTCCTTCTCAACGCGCTGGGACGGGGCGCCGACGGCGAGCCGGACCGGGTGCTCGACGCACCCACCAGCGAGGCGTGGATCGACCCGTGGCTCGCCCACCTGCGCTCGCTCGGCGTGGAGTTCCGGACCGGCTGGGGCGTACGGGACCTGCGCTACGAGGGGGGACGCATCACCGAGGCCGTCGTGCAGGACGCGAGCGGCACACGCCGTTCCGTGACCGCGGACCACTACGTCTCCGCCATGCCCGTCGAACACGCACGGACGACCTGGAACGCGCAGCTCCGGGCGGCGGACCCGCAGCTGGCGCGGTGCGACGCCCTGCACACGGACTGGATGACGGGCATCCAGTTCTATCTGACGGAGCCCACACCGATCATCCACGGACACATCAATCACATCGACTCACCGTGGTCGATCACTTCGGTCGGGCAGGCGCAGTACTGGTCCGGGCGGAACTTCCGGGCCGCCTACGGCGACGGCTCGGTCGCCGACTGCCTGTCGGCGGACGTCTCCGAATGGGACCGGCCCGGCATCCTCTACGGCAAGACCGCCAAGCAGTGCACCCGCGAGGAGGTCGCACACGAGGTCTGGGCGCAGATGAAGGCGGGGCTCAACGACACCGGGCGTACGGTCCTCAGCGACGCGAAGCTGCACTCGTGGTTCCTGGACCCGGCCGTCGAGCTGGGCGGCGGGCAGGCGAGCAACGACGAACAGTTGCTCATCCACCCCACCGGCACCTGGTACAACCGCCCTCAGGCCCGGACGGCGGTCCCCAACCTCTTCCTGGCCGGCGACTACGTGGCCGTCGACATCGACCTGGCCACGATGGAGGGCGCCAACGCCTCGGCCCGCGCCGCCGTCAACGCCCTGCTGGACGAGACCGGTTCCGCGGCCGAGCGGTGCACCATCACCCCGCTCCACCGCGCCCCGGAGCTCGAAGGGTTCAAGCGGAGGGATGAACTCAGGCACCGGCTGGGGCTGCCGAACGCCTTCGACCTGGGATAGGCGCTCGGATACGGTCGGATCATGACGACTGCCGTGGTGGAACGTGGGACGGGCGTGGGCGCGCTGCTGCGCGAGTGGCGGGACCGGCGGCGGATCAGCCAGCTGGAACTGGCGCTCCGCGCCGACTCCTCCGCCCGGCACATCAGCTTCGTCGAAACGGGTCGTTCCCGCCCGAGCGAGGAGATGGTGCTGCGCCTCGCCGACCACCTCGACGTCCCCGTACGGGAGCGCAACGCCCTGCTCGTCGCCGCCGGTTACGCCCCGCGTTATCCGGAACGGACGCTGGAGGACCCGGCGCTGGAGGAGCTGCGGAAGGGCCTGGAGCGGCTGCTGAAGGGCTACGAGCCGTTCCCCGCGCTGGTCGTGGACGGCACGTACGGGGTGGTGGCGGCGAACAGCGGCATCACGATGCTCCTGGACGGGGTCGCCGAACCGCTGCTCACGCCCCCGCTGAACGCCATGCGGATCACCATGCACCCGCAGGGCCTGGCTCCGCGCATCCTCAACTACCCACAGTGGCGCGGCCACCTGCTGCATCAGATGCAACGGCAGCTGGCCCTGCACCGCTCCGCCGCGCTGCGCGCCCTGTACGACGAGGTCAGCGCCTACCCGATGCCGAAGCCGCCGGCGGCCGCGCCGCCGGCGGGTGAGGAGGACGTGCCGCCCTTCGCCCTGCCGATGGTGATCGAACACGCGGGCCGCACCCTGTCGTTCATCTCGACCATCGCGACGTTCAACACCCCCATGGACGTGACCGTCTCCGAACTGGCCCTGGAGACGTTCCTCCCCGCCGACGCGGAGACGGCCGCCGCCCTGCACGCGGGGTTCACGCCGTAGCCGGCACCCGGTCGAGAAAGCCGAGGACGGTACGGATCCGGCCGTCCTCGGCCAGCGTGATCACATCGAACCCGGCCACCGGGGCACTCCCGTCGGCCACCGACACCAGCTCCCACGAGAAGCGCGCGGTGTCGTGGTGCCCGTCGACCTCCCCGCTCCACCGGAACTCGAACCCGGCGAACTGCTCCCGCGCCGCCCCGATGACGGCGGCGACCTGCTCATGCCCCCGCACATCGGCCAACGGGTCGGTGTACGTCCCGTCCTCACTCCACGCCAGCGCCACGGCCTTGGCCCGGCTCTCGGCATCCACGGCGTTCCACGCCTCGAAGTAACGGGTGACGGCGATCTCGTACTGCGACATGGTGACTCTCCTCAAGGGCTGACGACGACGGCGAAGCCGCTGACCACAGCCCCTCGGACCCGAGTGCGCGGGTCCGGGGGGCCGCTTGTCACCACCATGCCGGGAGGGGCGGGTGCGGGGCGATTACCGCAGAAGTAATGGAGACGTACGGGTCAGCTCAGCACCGCGCAGCCGCGTCGTTCGAGGTCCTCGGTCCAGTGGGGCAGGGCGTCGAGGGGGTTCCAGCGGAGATCGAGCTTTTCCAGCTCCGGCAGGTGCGACAGGGTGGCGGGCAGCTCGGTCAGGCGGTTGTTCCGCAGGTCGAGGTGGGTCAGGCCGGTCATGGCGCCGAGGGATGCGGGCAGGGCGGTCAGCCGGTTGTTGCGCAGGTCGAGGAGGCGGAGCCGCTGCAGGTCGCCGAGGGACTCCGGGAGGGTTTCCAGAGCGTTGTCCATGAGCCGCAGTTCCCGGAGTGCGGTGAGGTTTCCGAGGGAATCCGGCAGGCGCGTCAGGTCGTTGCCCATCAGGTGCGCTTCGCGGAGAGCGCGCAGTCGGCCGAAGGATTCGGGCAGTGCCGCCAGCTTGTTGTGGTACAGGCGCAGTTCGCGCAGGGCTGCGAGGTCGCCCAGCCGTTCGGGAAGGGCGGTGAGTTCGTTGTCCGTGATGTTGAGGTACGTCAGCCCGGTGAGCCGGCACAGGGTGTCCGGCACCGCGGTGAGGCGGTTGTTGCTGAGGTACAGGTAGCGGTTCAGGGACGTGAGCCGGCCCAGGGATTCCGGGAGTCCGGTCAGCTCGTTGTGGCCCAGGTCGAGCGTGTGCAGGTGCTGGAGATCGCCGATCGCCTCGGGCAGCGAGGTGATCCGGTTCGCGGCCAGGTTGAGGACGCGCAGGTGCGGCAGGTCGCCGATCCAGGCCGGCACGGACGTGAGCCTGTTCCGGTACAGGTTCAGGCTCTGCAGGCAGTCCGTGCCGCGCACCTCCTCCGGCACCCGGTCGAGGCCCTGGCCCGCCAGATCCCACTGCACGACGTTCTCGTCCGCGCCGGTCAGCCGCCCGTTCCCACCAGTCGTTCGAGGTAGCGGGCCACCCCGTCCTCGTCGTGGGAGAAGGTCACCTCGTCCACGGCGGCCAGGACCTCGGCGTGGGCGTTGGCCACGGCCACCGAGCGGCCGGCCCAGGCGAGCATGGGGAGGTCGTTGGGCATGTCGCCGAAGGCGATGGTGTCGGCACTGCTCAGGCCGAGGCGGGCCGCCAGGCGTGCGAGGCCGGTGGCCTTGTCCACGCCGGCCCGTGTCACCTCGCAGAACTGGCCCGAGGAGAAGGTGACTTCGAATCCGTCGGGCAGGAGGTCCGCGACCGTGCGGTGGTAGTCGAGGGCGGTGCCGTCGGCCTGGACGATGAGCTTGCCGAAGCCCCGTTCGTCCAGCTCGTCCTCCAGCGCGCGGACGCGGCGGGCGTCGGCGCTGTAGAGGGGGTCGAGGGCGAAGTCGTCCTCCAGGAGCAGCTCGGGCCACCGTTCGGTGCCGAGCCGGACGCCCGGCATGCCGCCGCGCAGCGCCGCGAGGGCGGTGCGGGCCGCGTCCTGGGCGATGGGCCGGTGGTCGACGACCTCGTCGAGGCCGAAGTCGTAGGCGAGGGAGCCGTTGCCGCACACGGCGATGCCGGTGTGCCCCAGGGCCTCGGCTATCGGCCGGACGTCCCGGACCGGGCGCGCGGTGGCGATGACGAAGGTGTGCCCGGCCTTGCGGACGGCCTGGACGGCCTCACGGGTGCGGTCGGTGACGCTGGTCCGGGAGTCGAGCAGGGTGCCGTCGAGGTCGGAGACGATCAGGAGTGGTTTCACGGGTGCGTTGCCTTCACGGAGCTGGTGGCCGGGGGGTGCGCGGCGGCGCGCAGGAGGACGAGGGCGACGAGGGTGGCGACGAGCGCCGCGAGTCCGGGGACGAGGAAGGAGGCCCACAGGCCCAGGTGCTGTTCGGCGACGCCCGCCGCGGACGAGCCGGCGGCGTTGCCGGTGAGGATGGCGGTGACCATCCAGGCGAACGCCTCGGTCGCCGTGCCCGGCGGGGCCACGTCCCCGATGATCGCGAAGCCGCAGGTCAGGACCGGGGGCAGGAACAGGCCCGCGAGGAAGACCAGCGCGACGGCCACGGCCGGCGGGGGCACGAGCGCGAGCAGGAGGTAGCAGCCCGCCATGCAGGCGAGGAGCACCTGCAGTTGACGCACGGTCGTGGCCTTCCACTGCCGGGCCCCGTAGAACAGCCCGCCGATCAGGGCGCCGGCGGCGTTGACGCCGAGCAGGATGCCGGAGAGCCCGGCCTGGCCGGTGTGCTCCTGGTACGCGACGGTGACGATGTTGAGGCCGCCCAGCCCCACACCCACGCAGGCCAGGGCCACCAGCAGGCGACGGAGCATGCCGGAGCGCAGGGGCCCGGCCCAGTCGGCCCGGCGGGGCTCGCCGCGCCACCGGCGGACGGGCTCGGGGCTCACGTACATCAGCGTCCCGGCCACCATGGCGGCGGTGGTGACGGCGAGGGCGGCCCCGGGGCCCGCGAGCCATCCGATGAGCACCACGAATACGGGGCCCGTCGCGAAGACGACCTCCTGCAGCGAGGCGTCGAGCGCGTAGGCCGTGGCGACGGCGCGCTTGTCGTCGAGGACGTCGGGCCACAGGGTGCGCAGGCACGGCTCCAGCGGAGGGGAGGCCAGTCCCGCCACGGCGGCGGCGGCCGCCGCCGCACCCGTGTTGTCGCCGCCGGCCCAGATCAGGGCCAGGAAGCCGGCGGCGGAGACCACGGCGCTGATCCACAGCACCCTGGGCTGGCCGTGCCGGTCGACGGCCCGGCCGAGCAGCGGACCGCCGACGGCGGTGGACAGCCCGTAGAGGGCCGTGATGCCGCCGACGACCCCGAACCCCATGCCGTGCGACCGCAGGAAGAGGGCGATGCCCAGCGGTGCCATGCCGTTGGGCAGCCGGGCCAGCAGGTTGGTGGCGAAGAGGTAGGTGACGTGGGGCCGGCTCAGGCAGTCCTTGTACGGGGCGAGCACGGTCAGCGCCTCATTTCGGCGGTGCGGCCCCCGGCGTCGTGCAGGGTGAGCGTGACCTCGGCCAGGAGGCCGTCACGGAAGCCGAGGAGGACGTGCCCGTCGCCGCGCAGCTGCCGGTCGCGGGGGCCCTTCCGCAGGTGCAGCCAGAGCCAGGCGGCGTCGGCGTCGAGCGAGATGCCGGGCCCGGAGTTCTCCGTCACCGAGGAGGAGGAGTACGGCGCGAGCAGCCGGACCACGGTGGGCGTCAGGCCCTTGATGTCGGCGTCGAGGACGCGCCCGTCCTCGTCGAGGTCGAGCACGGCGCGCGCCGGTACGGACTCGCGGTGCACGGGCGTGGGCGTGTGCGCAGGCGTATGTCGGCCGTCGGGATGCTCGTAGCGGATGTGGAGCCGGCCGGTCTCCTGCTGCCAGTCCACTTCGATGGGCTTGATCATGCTCATTGCGACCGTCCGTAGGTCCGACACCACATCCACGCGATCTCCTCGCATTGCTCCACTGACAGACGATGCGCACCGGGCCGGTACCGGCGGGTGGCCAGCTCCCGGATGCACAGGTACATCTCGCAGCACAGGAGGTCATGCAGCCGGCCGACGATCTGCTCGTCCACATGTCTCGGTGCCGCGCCGGCCACGACGTAGAGCCCGTTGTCCTTGAAGCGGCACACGGCGATGCCGTCCTGCTGCTCCACCACCGCCAGACCGGCCGCGAGGCGGTCCGGTGCCGAGGGGCCCGCCGGGGACCCGTCGGTCAGGACGACCGCGCCGTCCCGCAGCAGGGCCAGGGCGTCGGCGTCCCGCAGGAGCTCGCCGTGCGGGTCGACGAGGACGTCGGCCCACTGCAGCAGTTCCTGACGGTCCATCGCCCGGTGGCCGGCCAGGACCGCAGCGCACCGGCGGATGGGGTCCGCGTCGTGCACGCCGATCCGGGCCCCCAGGCCACGCAGGGCGGTGGCCACGGCGGCGTCGCCCGTGCCGAAGGCCAGGACGCCCACGTTGGCGTCGCCGGCCGACCGGCTCAGCCCCTGCCGCAGGGCCGCCTCCAGGCCCTGGGCGAGTGCCTGGCCCGCCGGTTCCTGCAGGAGGGGCTCCAGCGGACTGCCCACCGTGGTGAAGACCGGCAGGCGGGGCGGGCTCGCGGCGCCCGGCGGCGCCGTCTCCTTCCACTCCGCGCTCTTGACCAGCCCGCGCACCGCGGGCCCGTCGAGCAGCGCCTCGTCCGCGGCGTCCCACAGGCCGCTCGGGGCCTGCAGGACCACGCCCGCCGGGGTCCGCCGGGACACGCGGCCCGCGTACTCGGCGGCCGTGCGCCCCAGGTCCTCGGGGCGGTCGGGGACGAGCACGGGCGTGTCGCCGAGACCCTCCCAGCGGGCCGCGGCACCCGCCCACCGGCCGGTCACCACCGCGGCGACGTCCAGGGCGCCCGACAGGACGCGCAGGTACTCCACGGTGCCGGCGCCCAGTTCGCCCGCCAGCACGAGCCGGGTCTCCGGCACGGGCCAGCGCCGGACCACTTCGCGCAGCACCGGGAGCCTGGGGGGCGCGGCGGACGGGAAGGGCGCGGCAGGGCCGCCGGCGGTGCCCTCCGCCGGGGCGGACGGCTGACGGGCCATCGGTGCGTCCCCGGGGTGGCCGGGGCGCCCGACGTAGAGAGCCGCGTGCTCGGTGGGACTCTGGATCACGGTGGTGTCCTTGGTTGTGCACCTGCTCCGGCGAAGGGCGCCGGAGCTCTTACACGTGCTGCAGCCGGGCGATGCCCGATATCTGCGGGTCGGGCAGGCGGGCGGGCCGGATCTCGACGTCGCCGACGACCAGGTCGGCGGGCTGGTCCTGCACCAGGGCGCCCACGCAGCGGGCGACGGACTCGGTGGCCATCTTGTACGGGGTGTCGTCGCCGTCCAGGTTGGCGATGGCACCGGGGCTGACGAGGGTGGCCCGCACGCCGTGGACCCGCTCCTCCAGCAGGAGCGTCTCGACGAGGGCCTTCAGCGCGGCCTTGGTCGCGCTGTAGGCGACGCCGCCCTCGAAGAAGCGGGTGCCCGCGTGGCTGCCCATGATCACGTAACTGCCGCCGCTGCGCCGCAGGTACGGCAGCGTGGCCTGCACGACCCGGAAGACGGAGGTGAGGTTGACCGCCACCGACTCGTTCCAGTCGGCCACGTCCAGCTCGGCGATCGGGGCGAAGGCGCGGGCGACGGCGTTGGTGACGCACGCGTCGAGCCGGCCGAACCCGCTCAGCACCTCCTCCAGCGCGGCGTCCACCGCGGCCGGGTCGGCCAGATCGCAGATCCACTCGTGCATCCAGGACTCGCCGGAGGACGTGCGGTTCAGGGCGGCCACGCGGTAGCCCCGGCCGTGCAGCTCCCTGGCGATGGCCAGGCCGGTGCCGCGGTTGGCCCCCGTCACGAGCGCCACCGGGGCGCGGCCGCCGCCGTCAGGCGATGCCATCGAGGAGCCTCTTCCACTGCGTGACGATGTCGCTCTCCGACGCACCGCGCCGGAAGAGGTCCTTGTCGAGCGGGGTGCCGTCGGGGTGGCGCAGCCTCATGCAGTCGGGCGAGACCTCGGAGATGAGCACGGGCTCGCCCGACGCGTCCTGGCCGAAGATCAGGCAGAAGTCCCAGACCTCGACCGGGGCGAGCCAGGAGATGAGGGAGGCGTTCACGGCCAGCGCGCGGTCGCGGTACGCCTCGACGGGCACGTCCAGCGCGCGCAGGTAGTCCTCGCCGAT
Source organism: Streptomyces sichuanensis (assembly GCF_020328095.1). NCBI lineage: Bacteria > Bacillati > Actinomycetota > Actinomycetes > Kitasatosporales > Streptomycetaceae > Streptomyces > Streptomyces sichuanensis. The sequence continues at coordinate 11,418 of NZ_JAIXMK010000002.1, read as the reverse complement.
CGGCTGGTCCTCGGGGTCGACGCGGTAGTCGAACTTCACCACCGGCCGCGGCAGCGGCGCGTTCTCCTCGAACAGTCCGGGGTACTTCACCAGCGTGGACCCGATGGCGCGGTTCTTGACGATCACCTCGAACGGCGGCGCCTCGTGGTACTCGGCCAGGTACGCGGTGGGCGAGAGGCGGCGGACGAACGCGGTGCGGATGCCGGCCTTCTCCAGCTGGGGCGCGGCGCGCTCGTAGAAGTCCAGGCGCAGCGGGCCGGTGTCCTCGAACAGCTCGTCCCGGTCGAAGGTGAAGCTGCGCAGGCTGGGGATGAGCTCCACCATGACCAGGCCGGCGGGCAGGAGCCACAGGCGCTTGCTGCGTCCCTCGATGTCCGGCGTGCGGCTCTCCCGCAGGGACCGCAGCGTCTCGTCGGGCAGGTCGACGACCTCGGCCCGGGTCGTCGGAAGGTGATGCTCCGTCATGAGGGACGGCCTTTCTCTTCGGGTACGGCGGGGAGGTGGCTCCCCGGTGGATCGCAAAGGCCCCGGTCGCGGGCGTGCGGGAGGAGAAGGAGGGTCGTGGCGTCCGCGGCGGGCTGCCGGGGCGCCTGTGCGAGCGCCTCCTCCAGCGGCGGTTCCGGGAGGCGGACGTCCTCGCCCTCCTCGGCGACGCCGCCGGGGCCCGTCCTCACGGCGGGGTCGTCCTCGGCGGTGGAGGCGGTGGAGAGGTGGGTGCGTCCGGAACCGGGCTGCGGGGCCGGGGAGGTGACGAGCGCCGGGCGCAGCTCGCCGGCGCGGCATCCGGTCTGCTCTTCGGCCCCGCGCCGGGCCGGCAGCCGGAACCGGCCGGCGAGGACGACCGGTCGGGACGTGCGCGAGGGGAGCGCCCCGCACACGGCCGGAGCCTCGTGACGCTCAGGAAGCGCCATGTGGCCGGGTGTTGATGCCGGCGAGGAGGGAGCGCGGCTTTCCGGCCGGCTCGTCCCGGGCGAACCTCGTGGTGCCCGTCATTCCGGAACGGCCTGGACAGTCATCGCTTCCCCCCACTTCGGCAGTGCGCCGGCGAAATCCATCGAACTGACCCCATAGCCAGTCGAACAACTATGCGTTCTGGCATTTCAACTCAGCAGCCGACGCCCGGACAAGTGCCCCAAAGTGCTGCTCGTCGGAGGTAGCCGTTCGGCTACCTCCGACGAGTGCGCATGGAAGCACCTCTACCGGAATGCTCTGGTCAGGGGCCGGTCGCCCGGTGCCGATCAGTGCCGTGCAGCGCGGTGGCGGGGGCGCGGCCGGGGCCCTGTAACGCACCGAAACGGGGGCGCCGGAAGCGCGGTGGCGCGCGTCCACCACCCGGCCCCCGGGAGACCGGATCGCGTCAAGAAGCCCTCCGTTGGCTCAAAACGGCTGTTCACGGCCTGCTCGGCTGCATACCTTCAGCGCGGGTATCACGCGCTGGGATGACCACGACCAGGGGGGCCGGACATGGAGGATCAGCAGGCTGCGCGGGTGGGAGCGGTGGGGATACGGGAGCCGGGCACGGCCGCGCCCGGCCGTCCGGCGGGCGTCACCGGACCGGCGGATCCGGCCACCCGGCTGCGCGTGCTGTGGCTGGCCCACGACGAGGTCGCCTTCTACGGGCTTCCGGCTCTCCTCGACCGGGTTCCGGTCATCGGGGCGCACCGGGTGTGCCAGGACGCCGGCACCGCCCAGCGGCTGCTCCAGGAGGAGCCCTTCGACGTGTGCGTGCTGCCGTCGGCCGCGTACACCCACTCGCTGGACGCGCTGGTCTCCGCGAGCGGCACCAAACTGGTGCTGAGCCTGTCCGACGCCTCGTCGCCGTTCCCGGGGCACCTCGCCTACGGCAAGGCCGTGGACGCCTGGCTGGTGGAGCAGCACATCACGCTCAACACGCTGTGGGAGACGTTCGCCCAGCTGGTGTGGCCCGTGCCCGCCCCGCGCGGTGCGGCCGACCCGGACGGGGCAGCCGGGCACCGTGCCGCGCGCGGGCTGAGCCGGGTCACGGACCGGGAGCGGTCGGTGCTGCGGCTGCTGGTGCGCGGCCAGAGCAACCAGCAGATCGCGCGGGCGCTGGGGATCTCCATCCACGGGGTGAAGCGCCACGTCTCCAACCTGCTGCTGAAGTTCGACTGCTCCAACCGCACGGAGGTGGCCCTGGCGGCGGCCCAGCTGCGGCTGGACCAGCCGTCGAAGGCCATCGGCTGACGTTGCAGCCGTCGTCGCCTCACCCCTGCAGCGCCTGGGCCAGCCCCGCTCCCAGGTAGGCGGCTCCGAAGCCGGCCGCGACGCTCGCCGCCACGTTGGCCGCGGCGAGCAGCCGGGCGCCGCTCTCGGCCAGCCGCAACGTCTCGTACGAGAAGGTCGAGTACGTGGTCAGGGCGCCCGTCAGGCCCGTGCCGAGCAGGAGCTGGAGGTGCGAGGGCGCGGCGGTGCCCTTCGTGACGCCGGTCAGCAGGCCGAGCACCAGGCAGCCCAGCACGTTGACCGTGAACGTCCCCCAGGGGAAGACGCCCTCGTGCCGCCGCTGGACGGTCCGGTCGAGGAGGTAGCGCAGCGGTGCGCCGATCATTCCGCCGGTGATCACCAGGAGCCAGGTCATGCGCGCGCCCACTCCCGTCCGGGCAGCAGCAGCCGCACGGCCCGGGCCCCGGACCAGGCCGCGGCCACGGCCGTCAGGGGGGTCAGGACCGTGCAGGCCAGTCCGGCCGCGGCGCGGCCGTCGCCCAGCAGGCCCTGGGAGTCCACGACGTAGGTGGAGAAGGTGGTGAAGCCGCCGAGCACGCCGGTGGCGAGGAAGGGCCGGGCGAGCGGCCGGGCCGGCCACACCTCGGTGAGGACCGTGGCCAGGGCACCCATGGCCAGGCAGCCGACGATGTTGACCGTCAGGGTGGTCCAGGGGAAGCCGCCGGGCGCGACCGGCCAGAGCCGGGCCGCCGCGTAGCGGGCCGCGGCGCCGAGGCCGCCGCCGAGCGAGACCGCGCAGACGGTCGCCGGCGTCCGGGACTTGGGGGTCCGGGGCACTTTTCTGTCACCTCTCCTACTCGCCGGGCGCGCGGGCGCCCCTCGTCGCAAGTAGGGACCGTTGGCGGCCGATCGCCGCGGTTGGTGACGGCGGGCCCCACCGCCGCGCAGTTCCCGGGGGGAACCGCTCCCCTACGGTACCCCAGCCCCCTGCACCCCCGCTTTCTTGACCGTTCGTTCCAGATAATCCTAAGATCCAGAACGTGGCCAGGACCAAGGAATTCGACCCGGACGCCGCCCTGCAGTCAGCCCTGGAGCTGTTCTGGCGGCGCGGCTACGAGGCGACGTCGATGGCGGACCTCGTGGCGCACCTCGGCATCGCCCGGGCGAGCCTGTACGCGACGTTCGGCAGCAAGCGCGAGCTCTACCTGAAGGCCCTGCAGCGCTACGGCGAGCAGCACGGCCCGGCCCTGGTGGAGGAGCTCTCCCAGCCGGGCCCGGTCCTGCCGGCGGTCCGCGGGCTGATCCGCCGGTTCGCCGAGGAAGCGGCCTGCGACGAGCTGCGGCGCGGCTGCTTCGTCACGAACACCGCCGTCGAGCTCGGTCCGCACGACCCGGAGACCATGCGCCGGGTCGAGGAGAGCTGGCACAGCGTGGAGACCGTGCTGACCTCGGCGCTCATGCGGGCCAGGGCGCAGGGCGAGCTGCCCGCGGACCGCGATCCGGTGGCCCTGGCGCGGATGCTGCTGGTGCTGATGCAGGGCCTGCGGGTGGTCGGCAAGGCGGGTTCCGCGCCCGCCCGGCTGCGGGACGCCGCCGACCAGGCCCTGGCGCTGCTGGACTGACCCGCCCACCCGCACCGCACAACGACTGCCCTCTCTCCCGGCACCGGCCGGGGAGGGACCAAGCACGCCCCGATTCAAGACCGATCGTTCTTATAAGGAGTGACCGTCATGACCGCACGCTTCACCGGCAGGACCGTTCTCGTCACGGGCGGCGGCACCGGCATCGGCCGGGCCATCGCGCTCGCCTTCGCCCGCGAGGGCGCCTCCGTCGTGGTGGCGGGCCGCCGTCCCGGGCCGCTGGAGGAGACCGTCGCCCTCGTCACGGCCGCGGGGGGCGAGGCCACCGCCGCGACCGCCGACGTGACCCGCCCCGAGGAGGTGCGGGCCCTGGTCGAGGGGGTCGTGGCGCGCTACGGCGGCCTGGACGTGGCCGTGAACAACGTCGGCGTGTTCGTGCCGCCCGCCAGGATCGCGGACATCCCCGAGGACGACTGGCACACCGTCATGAACGCCAACCTCACCGGGCTGTGGCTGTCGATGAAGTACGAGATCGGCCACATGCGCGGCAACGGGGGCGGCGCCATCGTGAACGTCTCGTCCAACCTCGGCGCCCACAAGCGCCTGGCGACCCTCGGCGCGTACGCCACCAGCAAGGCCGCCGCCTCCGTGCTGACGCGCAGCGCGGCCCTGGACCACATCGGCGACGGCGTCCGGATCAACGCCGTCAGCCCCGGCGCCGTCGAGACCCCCATGTCGTCCCGGCCCGGCGAGTCCGCCGCGGACAAGGCGGAGCGGATGGGCCGCGAGGTGCCGGCGGGGCGCGCGGGCACCCCCGAGGAGATCGCGGCCGCGGTGCTCTACCTGGCCTCCGACGAGGCCGGCTATGCGGTGGGCACCGAGCTCGTCCTCGACGGCGGCGTCACCGCCTGAGAACCGCCCGGGAGGCGACCGGGATCCCCCGGAACGGCTGTGGCCCGGCGGGCGTCCGAGGACGCCCGCCGGGCCACGTTCAGCACTGTTTCAGGCCACCGGTCAGCCCACGAGCTCCGGCTCGGCGGCCTCCGTCTTCGCGGCCTGCGGGGCGACGGGCTCGTCCTGCCCGGCCTGCTCCGCTGCGGCCGGCCGGCGGGCCGCCATCCAGACGTAGACGAGGATGCCGGCGAAGAGGAAGAGGACGCCCTGGTAGACCGCCGCGTACCCGGCGCCCGCCACCAGCCAGAAGGAGAAGGCGAAGCCGCCGAGGGCGAGGATCATGTCGCGCGTCATGCGGCCGGGGTGGACCTTGTCGCGCGCCCCCGTGAGCAGGAAGTACACCTGTGCGGCGGTGGCCAGCAGGTAGGGGACGGTGGCGGAGAACGTGGTGATCAGGACCAGGATCTCGAAGACCCCGCTCACGCCGACCGTGTAGTTGACGATCGTCAGCACCGAGGCGAGCACGGCGGCGGCGATCACACCGGCCGTCGGCACGCCGCGCCGCTTGACCGCGAACATGGCGGGGAACAGCCCGTCCTTGGCGGCCGCGTAGGGCATCTGGGCGCTCATGAGCGTCCAGCCGTTGAGCGCTCCGGTAATAGAGATCACGGCGGCCAGCGCGATCAGCGTGCCGCCCCAGGTGCCGCCGAACATCGCGTTGACCGCGTCGGAGAAGGGGGCGGTGGAGTCGACCAGCTTGTCGTGGGCCACCGTGCCGAAGACGGAGACGGTGCCGAGCAGGTAGACCACGGCGGCGCCGATGGTGCCGATGACGCTCGCACGGCTGACGTTGCGCTCGGGGTCACGGACCTCGCCGGCGCTGATCGCGGCCGACTCCACACCGACGTAGCTGTAGAGCAGGATCGCGGCGGAGGCGGTCAGACCGCCGGTCCAGTTGCCGCCGCCGGTGGTGAAGGGACCGAGGTTGTCCGGGTCGAAGAAGAAGAGACCGACGACCGCCACGAAGAGCATGGGCAGGAACTTCAGCACCGTGGAGACCATCTGCACCGCACCCACCCAGCGGGTGCCGGCGAGGTTCGCCAGCGCGGGCAGCCACAGCAGGGCCAGGGCCAGGACGAGGTCCAGCCCCTTGGACTCCTTGCCGCCGGTGAGCACGTGGAGGTAGCCCACACCGGCGACGGCGAGGGCGGCGTTGCTCACCCACGTCATCGTCCAGTAGGACCACGCGGACAGGAATCCGGCGAAGTCACCGAATGCCTCGCGTGCATAGACATACGGACCACCGGTACGCGGGAAGCGTCCGGCGAGGCGGCCGAAGACGAGGGCCAGCGCGATCGCGCCGATCGTCAGGACCCCGAACGCCAGCAGGCTGACCGTGCCGTAGGGGGCGACCGAGGCGGGCAGCATGAAGATGCCGCCGCCGATGATGTTCCCCATGACCAGGGTGATGGCGGTGGGGAGGCCGAAACGGCGTGCGGGTGCGCCGTCGGAGTCGTGCATGGGAGGTGCGCCTCTCGTGCTGCGGGCAGGTCGCCGATTCTGGGGCGACACCGCACACCCGTGCAAGAGCACAGGTATGTGCGACAGCACATATTGACCGCGGAGCCGCAAGGCGCAAAATTAGAATTTTTTGTCCCGCACGGCCGGGCTGTCGACCGTAAAAGGTGCGGCCGCAGGGGCCGCGGGCCGTGATTCGTCCACCGGGACGCCCTCATGCGGAATCCGCTCCCCCGCAACCGTCCCGGCCGGTATTTGCGGTCGCCCACGCGCCTCGCCCAGCCAGCGCCGCAGCACCCGGTGCACCGCCTCCGCCCCCACCAGCTCCCCTCCGTCCCCCACCGGTGCGCTCAGCTCCGTGGGCCACAGCAGGAACGGCCGGCTCTGCTCGCCGCCCAGCCCGCCGTGCGAGCCGATCTGCTCCTCGAAGGCGTGCACCTCGCCCGTGGCGGGGTCGTAGGCGGAGTTCACCATGACGTCCGCCGCGTGCGGGAAGCCGGCGGTGCGGCGCACGGCCGCCACCGCGCCGGGCCCCAGGCCGCGCAGGGGGCTGTGCTCCGCGCCCTCTCCGGTGTCCAGGTAGTGCTCGCGGCCGCCGGACCCGAGGACGACCGGGCCGCGCTCCGCCGACCGTACGAGCACGAAGCCGACGCCCGGGTGGTCGGCGAGCGTGCGCAGCAGGTGCGGGTGGTCGCGGTCGATGCGCTCACGGCTCGCCCGCCCCGGCACCCGGGGGAAGGACACCAGGCCGAGGTTGCCCGAGGCCAGCACGACCGGCTCCGCACCGCGCGCCGGGCCGGTCAGGGCGGTGCGCACGAGCTCGTCGAGGGTGAGCCCGTAGCGGGCGGCGAACGTCTCGCCGGGGCTCTGTCCGTGGTCGGAGAGCAGCACGATCCGGTACGGGCGGGGGGCGTGCTCGGTGACCTTGGCGATCAGGGCGACGGCGCGGTCGAGTCCGCGCAGCACCTGGTGGGTGTCGCGGCCGCGCGGCCCGGAGTGGTGGGCGACCTCGTCGTAGCCGACGAGGTCGGCGTAGACGCAGGTGCGGCCGGAGAGGATGTCGCCGAGGACGGCGGCGACGACCACGTCGCGCTCGACGACCGTCACGAAGGCCCTGATGAAGGGGTAGAGGCCGCCCCTGCCCAGGCGCGGGCTCTCCCGGCGGAGCCTGGCGCGCACGGACTGGCCGATCTCGCGCACCACCTCCGCCGCGTAGGAGACGGCGGTGCGGGTGGCGTTGGCGGGGTCGGAGAAGTAGGCGAAGTAGCCGGAGCGCGAGCGGTTGTGCCGGCCGCGCCGCGCGGCGACCGACAGGACGAGGGCGAGCTGGTCGGCACCGCCGGTGAAGAGGTTGCCGCGGCTGGCGCCGTCGGCGGCGAGCAGCCCCGCGTCCCCGGTGCGGGCGGCGGCACGGCGCTGCAGCTCGGCGGCGCCGGCGGGGCGGTTGCAGACCATCACCTCGCCGGTCTCCTTCTCGTACCAGCGGAAGGCGGGCACGTCCTCGTTCGAGCCGTGGAGGATGCCGAGCTGGCTGGCGCCGGTCTGGCTGGACCAGTCGGTGCGCCAGGCGGTGAGCCGGTGGCTGCCGGCCGCCCAGGCGGCCACGGTCGGCATCAGGGGTGGCCGGCGGCGGCCGCGGGCGCCGGTCCGCTCGCGCAGCGCGTCGCACAGCACCGCGTGCCCGACCCCGTCGAGCTGCAGGAAGACCGTGCCGGGCGTGGACTGCCGGCCGGCGGCCTGCCCCCGCCGGCGCCGCTTGCGGTCGGCGAGGCGGGCGAGCCGGCGGCGGTAGGCGCCGTCGTCGCGCACGGCGACGAACCCCCCGGCCGCGGACGAGGCGGCGGACACCACGGCGGCGACCACGACCGCCGTCTCCGGTTCGGCGGTGCCCCCGCCCACGGGGACCAGGGCCAGCGCCGCGAGCAGCAGCGAGCCGTTGAGGAAGAAGACCAGCAGCCCGAGGACGCAGGCCGGTACGAGGAGGAACGCGCGGACGAGCAGCGGCCAGACGACGGCGGTGAGCAACGAGAAGGCCCCGGCCCCCGCCGCCGCGGCGAGCAGGAGGCGGGCGGCGCCGTCACCGCCGGCCGGCTGCAACCGGAAGTCGGGGAGCAGGCCGGAGAGGAGGAGCAGGGTGAGGGTGGAGACGGTCCAGGGCAGCACCGCGCCCAGCCACCTCTCCCGGACCGTCCCGCCCGCACGGCGGACGGCGCTGCGCAGCTGCCCCATGAGGGCAGCGTAGGCCGGGCGGTGCGCCCGGCCCGGCCCGTCGGATCACGGCAGGGCGGGATCCGGCCAGGTCGCGTCGGCCGGGCGGGACCTACGACGCGGGCGGCGGCTCGTCGTCGTGGGTGCGGTCCAGGGTGGGGTCGAGGGCGGATTCGTAGGTGCCGCTCCCCCGGCAGTGCGGGCACTGGCCGGCGCGGTGGACGGTCTCGGCCAGCCCCCGGAACGGGTCGGGGCCCACGCAGTGGGCGAGCGCGCGCGGGGTGTATCCGGAACCGTGGCACCACGGGCACGTCATGGACCGCGGCTCGGGTCCGTGCGACGACTTGTGTTCACTCACCGGGACCGACCAGCCCTTGCGCGCGACGACCGTTGGCCCCGCAAAGCCTAGACCCCCGGGGCGGGTTCCGGCCGTACTGGCCGGAACCGGCGCCCCGGGTGGGTTCGGTGCGACGGCTGGGAAGGATGGCGGCATGACCTGCCTTCGCACGCCCCGACTGACGCTGCGCCGCTGGCGCGAGGACGACGTCGCCCCCATGGCGGCCATCAACGCCGATCCCGAGGTGATGCGGTGGATCGGGGACGGTTCGGTGCGCGACCGGCGGCAGACCGCGGAGCGCATCGCCGCCTGGGAGCGCGAGTGGGACGAGCACGGGGTGGGGCTGTTCGCCGTGGAGTGCCGTGGGACGGGGCGCCTGGCCGGTTTCGCGGGGCTGTCCGTGCCGGCGTTCCTGCCCGAGATCCTGCCCGCCGTGGAGCTCGGCTGGCGGCTGGGGCGCCCGTACTGGGGCCGGGGGCTGGCCACCGAGGCGGCGCGGGCGGTGCTGGACTTCGCGCTGCGCGACCGCGGGCTGGCCAGGGTCGTCAGCGTGCACGCCGTCGGCAACACCGCGGCCGAGGCCGTCGCGCGCAAGCTCGGCATGCGGCGCGAGCGCGAGACGACGCACCCGGCCTTCGGGATGCCTTTGTGCGTGCACGTCCTGGAGGCACGCTCGTAACGTGACGAACGCGAGCGTGGAGATCACGTGGTGGGGGCACGCCACCGCGACGGTGGTGGACTCCGGCGTCCGGGTCCTGACCGATCCCCTCTTCGTGCCGCGGCTGGCGCATCTGCGCCGCCGCCGCGGTGCCCTGCCGCCGCCCGAGGCGGCCGTCGCGGACGTCGTGCTGGTCTCCCATCTGCACGCCGACCACCTGCACCTGCCCTCGCTGGCCCGGCTCGCCCCGGGCACCGCGCTGGTCGTGCCGTACGGCGCGGCCGGCGCCGTGCGGGGCCTGCGCAGGCTGGCGGCCGGGCACCGGCTGCGGGTCACCGAGGCGGCGCCCGGGGACGAGGTGGCCGTCGGGGAGCTCCGGATCCGGGCGGTGCGCGCCGAGCACGACGGGCGGCGGCTGCCGTGCGGGCCGCACCGGTCGCCCGCGCTGGGCTATGTGGTGCGGGGCACGGCGAGGACGTACTTCGCCGGTGACACCGGCCTGTTCGCGTCGATGGCCGACGAGGTGGGCCCGGTGGACGTGGCGCTGCTGCCGGTCGGCGGCTGGGGGCCGTTCCTGGGCCACGGTCACCTGGACGCGGCCCGGGCCGCGCGGGCGCTGGCCCGGCTGGGGGCGCGCAGTGCGGTGCCGGTGCACTACGGCACGTACTGGCCGATCGGCATGGACGCGGTGCGGCCGCACGAATTCCACGCGCCCGGCGAGGAGTTCGCCCGGCTGGCGGCCCGGTACGCGCCCGGGGCGGCCGTGCACCGGCCGGCGCACGGAGAGTCGGTGCTGCCGTGACGGTCGCCCTCGGGGACGTGGCCGCGCTCGCCGGTCCGGTGGCGCTGGCGGGCCGGGCGGGAGCCGCGGAGCCGACGCAGCAGGCGGTCGGCTATCCCTCGCTGTTCCTGCTGGTGGTGCTGGGGGCTCTGGTGCCGGTCGTGCCGACGGGGGCGCTGGTGAGTTCGGCGGCGGTGGTGGCCTTCCACCAGGACTCGCCCTTACCGCTGTTGGGGGTCTTCCTGGTCGCCGCCGGCGCCGCCTTCCTGGGCGACACGGTCCTGTACGGGCTCGGCGAGCGCGGGGTCGCCTCCCGCAACGGCTCGCGCTGGCTGCGGCGGCTGCGCGAGCGGACGGCGCCCGAGCGGCTGGCGCAGGCGCAGGCGAAGCTGGACGAGCACGGGGTGACGGTGCTGGTGCTGTCCCGGCTGGTGCCGGCCGGGCGCATCCCGGTGATGCTGGCCTGTCTGCTCGCGCGCGTGCCGGCCCGCCGCTTCGCGCGCGGGGACGTGCCCGCATGCCTGGCGTGGGCGGCCACCTACGAGGTCATCGGGGTGCTGGGCGGTTCGCTGTTCGCCCGGCCGTGGGAGGGCGTGGCGGCGGCCGTGGTCCTGACGCTGGCCGTGGGCGCGGTGCCGTCGCTGCGGCGGCGGCTGCGCTGACGGCCCCGGGCTCACCTGTTCGGCCGTGCCGCAGGTGCCGCGGCCTGCGGAAGCGACCAGCGTGTACCTCACCGGGCCGCAACCGGAGGAGGGTTCATGGCGGTCGTACCGAGCCATGCCGGGCAGCTGCTCGCCGGGGGGCTGAGCCTCCAGGGGCAGGTGCGGGGGATCCTGCGGGCGGCGGAGGGCAAACGGATCGCGGGGATCGCGGCGGGCGGCTACCACAGCCTGGCCGTGAGCGACGAGGGGCGGCTGCTCGCGGCCGGACTGGACGAGGACGAGCAGGTCTCCGGCATCGTCGCGGCCGCGGGCGCGAGGGTGGTGGCCGCCGTGGCGGCCGGCGGCTTCCACAGCCTGGCCGTGGCGCACGACGGCCGTCTGCTGACGGCGGGCAAGGACCACAACCAGCAGGTGTCGGGGCTGCGCGCGGCCGCCGAGGGCCGGCGCGTCACGGCCGTGGCCGCCGGTTCGGTGCACTCGCTGGCGGTCACGGACGTCGGCGGGCTGCTCGCCGCGGGCCACGACGGCGACGGGCAGGTGTCGGGCATCCTGGCCGCGTCCCGCGACGAGCCGGTGGCGGCCGTCGCGGCCGGGGA